>NZ_JBSGBK010000025.1:100400-105665 GCF_053601215.1 Amycolatopsis sp. NPDC004772 | reverse complement strand
CGGTGACCGGTCTTTCCAGCCCGCGATGTCCAGGTACACCCACCGACCGTCCAGATACGCGTGGCCCGGCCGGCGCCGCCCCTCACTCGCCGCGGATCGTGCGCCTCAGCTTGGGCACCCGGTCGGCCAGGGTTCGCTCGGCTCCCCGCTGTGTCGGCTCGTAGTAATCCCGCCCCACCAGCTCGTCCGGCGGGTACTGCTGCGCCAGCACGCCCTCCGGCACGTTGTGCGGGTACCGGTACCCCTGCGCGTTCCCCAGCTTCTTTGCCCCGGCGTAGTGCCCGTCCCGCAGATGCGGTGGCACCGTGCCCGCCAAGCCGCCGCGGACGTCCGCCAGCGCCGCGTCGATGCCCTTGATCACCGCGTTCGACTTCGGGGCCGTCGCCAAATGCACCGTCGCCTGGGCGAGGGCCAGCCTGCCCTCCGGCATGCCGATGAACTGCACCGCGTGCGCCGCCGCCACCGCCGACTGCAGCGCCGTCGGGTCCGCCATGCCGATGTCTTCGCTCGCGTGCACCACCAGCCGGCGGGCCAGGAACCTCGGGTCCTCGCCCGCCTCGATCATCCGGGCCAGGTAGTGCAGCGCAGCGTCCACATCGGACCCGCGGATCGACTTGATGAACGCGCTGATCACGTCGTAGTGCTGGTCGCCGTCGCGGTCGTAGCGGACCGCCGCTTTGTCCACTGTGGACTCGACGATGGCGAGGTCGATCGTCTTCGCCTCGGTGGCCGACGCCGCGTCCGCCGCCGCCTCCAGAGCCGTGAGCGCGCGGCGGGCGTCGCCGCCCGCGAGCCGGACCAGGTGCGCCCGCGCGTCCTCGGTCAGCGTCAGCTCGCCGGCGAGGCCGCGCTCGTCGGACAACGCCCGCTCGATCAGCGAGGCGATGTCCGCGTCGGTCAGCGGGCGCAGCTGCAGCACCAGCGACCGTGACAGCAGCGGCGACACCACCGAGAACGACGGGTTCTCCGTGGTCGCCGCGACCAGCAGCACCGTGCGATCCTCGACCGCGCCGAGCAGCGCGTCCTGCTGGGTCTTGGAAAACCGGTGCACCTCGTCGATGAACAGCACCGTGTTCTCGGCGTTGTACTGCCGGCGCCGCCGCGCCTCCTCGATGACGCCGCGCACCTCCTTCACCCCCGCCGAAAGCGCGGACATCGCGACGAACCGGCGGCCGGTCGCGATCGAGACGAGGTTGGCCAGCGTCGTCTTGCCCGTGCCGGGCGGGCCGTAGAGCAGCACCGACGCCGGCGCGGCGCCCTCCACCAGCCGCCGCAGCGGGGCGCCTTCGCGCAGCAGGTGCTGCTGGCCGACGACCTCGTCGAGCGAGCGCGGCCGCATCCGCACGGCCAGCGGCGAGCTGGCCGGGTCCGCCTGCGGTTCGGCGCCCGCGTTCGACCCCGTGCGCTCCGGCGGAGGCGCGATGTCGGCGTTCACCGTAAAAAGCTCGTCCTGTGCCACACCGATGACGTTAACCGACCCCACCGACAGAACCGCTTGCCCCGGCGTCCACCGGAGCGCTACCGTCGTGCTGACTGGTTGACCGAAAGTGCGATTCCGGTCAATCAGTCAAATGTTCAACGAAACCACAGGTGGAGACGCATGAGCCATCCCAACCGCGAGCGCGCCGACCGCATCCTGGACGCGGCGGGCGAGCTGCTGCTGCGCATGGGCTACCGCAAGGTGGCGATCGACGACGTCGCGCGCGCGGTCGGCATCGGCAAGGGCACCGTCTACCTGCACTGGCGGAGCAAGGAGCTGCTGTTCCAGGCGCTGATGATGCGGGAGTCGGCCGACCTGACCGACGAGCTGCTGGCCATGATCAAGGCCGACCCGGCGATGATCCTGCCCCACCGGATGATCCCGGCGTCGTTCCTGATCACCCACCGCCGCCCGCTGGTGATGGCGATGCTGCGCGGCAACGCGGAGATGTTCGGCTCGCTCGGCGACCTCGCCCTGAAGAAACAGCAGGACGAGGTGAGCGTGCACTTCGAGACCACGATGCTGCGGCACGGCCTGATCCGCGCGGACGTCCCGCACATGAGCTACGCGCTGCACGCGGCGACGCTCGGCTTCTACGTCGGCGACACGCTTTCGGACGAGTTCGAAGGCATCCCCGTCGAAGAGAAGGCGGACGTCCTCGCGCACCTGATCCGCACCGCGTTCGAACCGCCGGGCGAACCCGATCCCGCGGCGGTCGCGGAGGTGGCGGCGGAACTGAGTTCGACGCTCGAGGAGCTCGTCTCGGGCTTCCGAAACGGGATCTACGCACACGATCCCACCAGGGCCTCCGGCTGATTCGTGAGGCCACACCGGGGAAAGGGGCGGAAATGACCAGTACGTTGGCCGACACCTGGGGACTCCACGAGGCCCAGTTCTGGCTGCGGGGGAAACAACCGGAGAAGCGGATCGAGTTCGCCGCGGAGCTCGGGATGTGGAACGTCTACGGGCACCCGGAGATCGAGGCGATCCTCCGCGACCCGGCGACGTTCTCGTCCGACACCACGCGGCTCGTCCCGAAGGAGCTGATGCCGGACCCCGACTACGACCTGTCGACGGGCAGCATCCTCCAGCTCGACCCGCCGTTGCACAACAAGATGCGCAAGCTCGTCAGCCGCGCGTTCACGCCGAAGGTGGTGGCGGACCTCGAGCCGCGGATCGCCGCGATCACCCACGAACTGCTGGACGCGATCCCGGCCGGCGACCGGCTGGAGCTGGTCGAGCACCTGGCCTACCCGCTGCCGGTGATCGTGATCGCCGAACTGCTGGGCGTCCCGGCCGGCGACCGGACCCTGTTCAAGGGCTGGGTGGACAAGATGTTCGAGTCCTCCAACCAGGTGTCGCTGGTGAAGAAGGACGAGAACCAGGACGCGGCCATCCGGTCGTCCATGGAAGGCCAGAAGGCGCTCGCGGACTACCTCGGCGAGCACGTCGACGAGCGGCGCAAGCAGCCGCGTGAAGACCTGCTGACGAAGCTGGTCGAGGCCGAGCTGGACGGCGAGCGGCTGTCCCGCTCCGACGTCGTCAACTTCGCGAACATCCTGCTGCTGGCCGGCCACATCACCACCACGATGCTGCTCGGCAACGCGGTGCTGTGCCTGGACACGCACCGGGAGTGGGACGAGCGGGTGCGCGCGGACCGCTCGCTCGTGCCGCCGATGATCGAAGAGTCGCTGCGGTACCTGACCCCGTTCGCGGCGGTCGCCCGCGTGACCATGCGGGAGGTCGAGGTCGGCGGCGTCACCGTGCCGGCCGACCAGATGCTGCTCTGCTGGGTGGCGGCGGCGAACCGCGACGAGCGGGTGTTCCGCAACCCGGACGCGTTCGACCCGCTGCGCGCGGAGAACCCGCACCTGGCGTTCGGCCGCGGAATCCACTTCTGCATCGGCGCACCGCTGGCGCGGCTGGAGGGCCGGGTGGCGCTGGACATCCTGTTCGACCACTACCCGGTGCTGCGCACGATCCCGGGTGAGCCGCCGAAGTTCCAGGTCAACCCCAACATGACCGGCGTGCGCGAGCTGCCGCTGTCGACGGTCTAGGCCGGTTGCGCCCTGGGCGAAATCGCTCGCCCGGGGCGCGCGGCTGTCCGATGGTGGACCGATGAGCGTGGCGGTGCTGGCGGACGTCCACGGGGTCCTCCCGGCGCTGGAGGCGGTCCTGGCGGAACCGGACGTCCGGGCGGCGGAGAAGGTCGTGCTGCTCGGCGACCTGCTCGCCGGGCCGATGCCGGTCGAAACCCTCGAGCGCCTGCAGGAGCTCGGCGACCGCGCGGTCTGGGTTCGCGGCAACGCCGATCGCGAGCTGGCCGAATCGGCCCGCACCGGCGGCACGTTCGTCCCGGACCCGATCTTCCCGTGGGCGGCGAAGCAGCTGCGTCCGGCCGATCTGCCGCTGCTGGACGCGCTGCCGCTGACGGTGACCTTGGACGGCGTGCTCTTCTGCCACGCAACCCCGCGCGACGACAGCGAGATCGTGCTCGTCGATTCGGCTCCGGAGAGGTGGGCGGAGGTCCTGGACGGCGTGACCGCGCCGACGATCGTCTGCGGGCACACGCACATGCCGTACGTGCGGCTCGTGGACCGCCGGCTGGTGGTCAACCCCGGCAGCGTCGGAATGCCGTACGGGGCAAGGGGCGCGCACTGGGCGTTGCTCGGCGACGGCGTCCAGCTGCGGCGGACGGAGTACGACGCCGAGGCGGCGTGCCGCTACCTGGCGGAGCATTGCGCGTACCCGGACATCGAGGAGTGGGCGGACTACTTCGTCCGCAATCCGGCGTCGGACGTCGAAGCGCTGCGGGTGTTCAGCGGGCGCGGAACGAGTTCCACATGATGACGGCGGCGTAGGGCAGGAACTCGCGGCCGCGGCGCCAGAGCCACGGGATGCCCTTCAGCACCAGCCAGCCCACGTGCCCGGTGGCGCTCGGTTCGGCGCCGCCGCTGCAGGTGAGGCTGACCGGTTCCGGGACGGCGAACCCGGCGTCGGCGAGGAGCCCGGTGAAGCCGTCGGCGAGCATGCGGTGGCCCAGTTCGGAGGGGTGCAGCCGGTCGACGCTCCAGGAGGCGAGGTCGTAGGCGCCGGGCAGGCGGGCGAGATCGAGGCAGGCAACGCCTTCGCGGGCGACGACCTCGTCGATGGCGGCGTTGAGTTCGGCGACCCGGGCGCTCAGGGCGCGCTTGAGCGCCTGCGGGAGGCGGAAGACCCTGCTGTGGTCGTGGAAGCGGACGGGGAGGACGGTGGTCCCGGTCTCGCGAAGGCGCCGGATGACTTCGGTGAGATCGGCGGCGATGCGCGCGGCGTCGAAGTCCGGCCGAAGGGTGTCGTTCATACCGGCGACCAGCAGGGCGACATCCGGCCGCTGGGCAACGGCGGCGGGCACTTGCCGGGTGAGCACGCACCGCATCCGAGCCCCGGCGAAGGAGGGGTTGAGGTAGCCGCTCTCCTCGACCCCGAGCGCGGCGGCAACGAGCGGGCCGACCCCGCGCCACCCACCCCGGCGGGGAAGCGGATCACCGAGCCCGACGGCGGTGGAGTCGCCGAGAACAGCGAGGCGCCGGGCTCGTTTGAGCGGCGCAACGGCGGCCAGCGGGCGCCGGGGCGGTTCGGGCAGCGGGGTGACATCGACGCTCATCACGGTCACGGTCACGACGATCGGCCATGGAGGCTCACACCCGGTGAGGTGGAGGTAACGCGGTCGCGACACCGGGCCTAATTCTTGACGCGCACCTCACAGCGGCCGGATATGTCCTGTTCGGGGGCAGCCGCGACGG
>NZ_JBSGBK010000025.1:0-100303 GCF_053601215.1 Amycolatopsis sp. NPDC004772 | reverse complement strand
CGGCTCGGCTCGGCTCGGCTCGGCTCGGCTCGGCTCGGCTCGGCTCGGCTCGGCTCGGCTCGGCTCGGCTCGGCTCGGCTCGGCTCGGCTCGGCTCGGCTCGGAAAAGAATCGCACGCCGGCAACACCAACCCAAACCGAATCGCACGCCGGCAGCTCGAGCCTCACCCCTCCGGCCACACCCCCCTGCCGACCCGATACGCAGCCGCCTCAGCGGCCGGCAGGTCGTGTCAAGGCACGCTTTCCCGCCTTGACACGACCTGCCGGCCGTTGAACAATCCGGCGTTCGGGCCGGCGGGACCCGCCCTCCCTGGGGGCCCGCCCCGCTTCCAGCGTATCGGCCCCAGCCGACAAAACCGCCGGCTCAGCCGCCAATCCACCCGGCCATCAACACCGCGGCCAAGTTGTGGACAAACCTCACCGGAACGCCGGATAAAAAGCCAAATCGGCATGCGGCCCCAACCGGGCAGCCAAAGCCGCAGCAACCCGCGCCGCGAACTCCGAAACAGCCGTCATCCGGACATACCCGGCATGCTTCGCCAAATCCCGCCACCAGGTCACGAAAGCCGCCTCCCGGCTGACCGGGGCGGCGTGCCGGGACAGGTTCAACGCCCCCAGCTCCTCCCCCGTGATCAGCCAGACCCGCAGCAGCTCGCTCGACGTCAAATGCCCGGCCAGCGCCTCGTCATCGGCAAACGCCGGCCAGACCCCGACCACCTCGGCCCGCCATGCCGCGATCATCGCCTCGCTCATCCCCGCCGGCAGCGCCAGCGCGTCCGGCCAGCCGGCGAACGGCAACCGCAGGTGAGCCGCGTCGACCAGGGCCGATCGGACGCAGCCGTTCTCGAAGTCCAGGAAGCGGACGCCCTGCCCGGTGACCAGGTTGTTGTCCGGGCTCAGCTCGACCGGGCTGAACGCCCGGAATCCCGCCGCGCGCGACTGCTCCACCGCCGCCATCACCTGCGCGAGCACCTCGTCCGGCACCGGGATCCCGAGGCGCTTCTGAATCAGCGAAGGCACCTGCGCGCACAACGCGTCGACTCCGTCGGAATCACCCTTCGCCGGCCCGCCCAGGCGCCGCAGCAACGCGTTGAAGTCCGCCTCGCGGCCGGCCGTGCTCGCGTGCAAGCGGCCGAGGGAGCGGGCCCAGGACAGCAGCGCCCTCTCGGCCGCGCGGGAGTCGCGGGCGTAGAGCTTGTCCTCCAGCGTCGGCGTGCGGCCCAGGTCCTCCAGCACGAGCACGCGGTCGCGGCCGTCGTGGGCCACCAGTTCCGGGCACATCCGCTCGTCCGCGGCCAGCGCCGTGAACAGCTGGTAGCTGACCGCCTCCTGGGCGAACGGGTCGGCGCCGGACTCCGGCCGGTCCGGGTAGTGCTTGATGACGAGCGTGCGCGGGAGCGCGAACGACGACACCACTCGCGCGCGGACCACCGTGGCCGGCCCGCTCCCCGCGAGGTCCTCGGGCCCGACCAACGTGATCGCGCTGCCGAACCGGCGTGAGAGAACGGACTCGCCCGCCGCGACCGCCGCGGCGATGGCAAGCTGCTCGGCTCCTGCCCCGACTCCAGCGTCGCCGGCGGAGGAGGTGTCGACTGTCATTGTCACCGACCCTACTCGTGACTGAGCAACCATGACTACTGACATCCGGACAAAAAGGGGCATCCCGCGTGAAGACGGGTCACCCGCGTGAAAGCGGACGCGTTCCTACCCGTGAACGTTGCCCATTCCGGCGCACGATCAACACAATGGCCGCAGCTGCAACGATTCCGAGAAGGTTGACCAGCAGCTGCCCGACCGACTGGACGCACCGGCTCCACTCCCCCGCCACGGCCGCGACGACCGCGTACCCCGCGGCCGGCACCGTGGTCACGGAGATGAACACGCCCACCAGCGCGGCCGACTTCGCCGACGTCATCGCGAGCATCCCGGCGGCGCCGGCCAGCATCGCGACGACCAGGGAAGGCACGCCGACGGAGAACACGAAGTCGACCTCGTGGTTCTTGTCCAGCCGGAACGCGTCCGCGCCGAAGACGTCGGTCGCGCGCACGAGCAGCGCGCCGCCGAGCGTCACGACCATCGCCAGCGGGAAGCCCGCCCCCAGGGCGGCACCCGCCCGCCGGACGAGGTCCCAGCGGCGCAGCACCAGCCCGACCGCGAGCGCGGCCAGCGGGCCGAACTCCGGGCCGACCACCATCGCGCCGACGATCGTCACCGCCGAGTTCGTCAGCACGCCGACCGCGGCGAGCAGGCAGGCGATGGTGAGGAAGGCCAGGAACGTCACGTTCAGCCGGGATTCCTCACCGGTGCGCGCGACCAGTTCCTCCCACACGACGGCGTCCGCGGCTTCGCCCGGCGCGGCTTCTTCCGCCCGGTCGGCGGCGTCGGACAGCGCGGTGTCGAGCGCTTCGAGCGTGATCCCGCCGGTGTGATCGAGACCGAGGCCGCACAGCGCGTCGATGATCTCGTCCGCCGCCTCGCGGGCGATGTCGGCCTCGACCAGGTCGCCCTCGGGTTCCACGGCGGCGCCGCGGTGCACGACGAGGTGCGCGGTGCCGGCGTGGGCCCGCAGGATGTCGAGCGCCGAAGCGGTCTTCTCCTGCGGGCACACGGCCCTGAGGTGCAGCACTAGTTCTGCGAGGCGGCGGCCGGTTTCGCGTCGATCCCGGCTTCCTTGCGCTGCTGCGCGGTGATCGGCGCGGGCGCCGCGGTCAGCGGGTCGTACCCGCCGCCGGTCTTCGGGAACGCGATCACGTCACGCAGCGAGTCGGCCTTCGCCAGCAGCATGACGATGCGGTCCCAGCCGAACGCGATGCCGCCGTGCGGCGGGGGGCCGAACTGGAAGGCGTCGAGCAGGAAGCCGAACTTCTCCTGCGCCTCCTCCTCGCCGAGGCCCATCAGATTGAAGACGCGCTTCTGGACGTCGCCGCGGTGGATACGGATCGAGCCGCCGCCGATCTCGTTGCCGTTGCAGACGATGTCGTAGGCGTAGGCCAGGGCGTTGCCCGGGTCCTGCTCGAACTTGTCGATCCACTCCGGGGTCGGCGAGGTGAACGCGTGGTGCACCGCGGTCCACTTGCCGGAGCCGACGGCCACGTCGTCGCCGATGTCCTCGACCGGCGCGAACAGCGGCGCGTCGACGACCCACACGAACGACCAGGCGTTCTCGTCGATCAGGCCGAGGCGCTTGCCGATCTCGTCGCGCGCGGCGCCGAGCAGCGGCTGCGTCGAGGCGGCCTTGCCCGCGGAGAAGAAGATGCAGTCGCCGGGCTTGGCGCCCGCCGCGGCGGCGACGTTCTCGCGCTCGGTCTCCGACAGGTTCTTCGCGACCGGGCCGCCGAGCGTGCCGTCCTCGTTCACGAGGATGTACGCGAGGCCGCGCGCGCCGCGCTGCTTCGCCCACTCCTGCCACGCGTCGAGCTGGCGGCGCGGCTGGTCCGCCCCGCCGGCCATGACGACCGCACCGACGTACGGCGCCTGGAACACGCGGAACGGCGTGTCGGCGAAGAACTCCGTCATGTCGGTGATCTCGAGGTCGAAGCGCAGGTCCGGCTTGTCCGAGCCGTACTTGGCCATCGCCTCGTGGTAGGTGATGCGCGGGATCGGCCGCGGGATCTCGTGCCCGATCAGCTTCCACAGCGCGGAGACGATGTCCTCGCCGAGCGCGATGACGTCGTCCTGCTCGACGAAGCTCATCTCGATGTCGAGCTGCGTGAACTCGGGCTGGCGGTCGGCGCGGAAGTCTTCGTCGCGGTAGCAGCGGGCGATCTGGTAGTACCGCTCCATGCCGCCGACCATGAGCAGCTGCTTGAACAGCTGCGGCGACTGCGGCAGCGCGTACCAGGAGCCGGGCTTGAGCCGCGCGGGCACCAGGAAGTCGCGCGCGCCTTCGGGCGTCGAGCGGGTCATCGTCGGGGTTTCGATCTCGACGAAGTCCTGGGCGTGCAGCACCTCGCGCGCGGCGCGGCTGACCTCGCTGCGCAGCCGCATGGCCGCGGCCGGGCCGCTGCGGCGCAGGTCGAGGTAGCGGTGCTTGAGCCGGACCTCTTCGCCGACGTCGACCCGGTCGTCGATCGGGAACGGCAGCGGCGCGGCCTCGGACAGCACCTCGAGCTGGGTCGCGAGGACCTCGATCTCGCCGGTGGGGATCTCGGCGTTCGCGTTGCCCTCGGGGCGCTTCGCGACCTCGCCGACGATCTTCACGCAGAACTCGGAGCGCAGGGCGTGTGCGCGCTCGGCCATCTCGCCTTCGCGGAAGACGACCTGGGCGACCCCGCTGGCATCGCGGAGATCGATGAAGATGACGCCGCCGTGATCGCGCCGCCGGGCCACCCATCCGGTGAGGGTGACGGTCTGTCCGGCCTGTCCGGCACGCAGGGTGCCGGCGTTGTGAGTGCGGAGCACTGCGACTGCTCTCCTTCGACATGGGGTGGTTCGCCTGTTGAGAAGGCTAACGAACCACCCAGCGTACGACGTCGGCAGGCTCGGGAGACGAAGTGGTCAGAGGACGTACTTGGGCCGGGTCTCCAGCGCCGCGACCAGGCGGTGGGCCTGGGACAGGTAGGCGGCGACCTGGTAGATGCGCCCGCCCGGGTGCGCCACCAGCCAGCCGGCGGCCGCGGTGGCGGAGGCGAAGAACGGCTGCCCCGCGCAGGCGACCGCGTCGACGCCGGCGAGCCCGAAGCCGAGGTCGACCGCCGCGACCACCGCGGCGGGCGGGTCGACCAGGAGGATCCCGTGCGGCATCAGTTCGATGCGGATGCGCGTGCCGGTGACCGGGCAGATCGCCGCCGCGTGGACGCGCTCGCCGGTCGCGATGGCGAGCAGGAACATGTCGACCGTGCCGTCCGGGCCCGCGCCGAGGGTGCCCTCGGCCGGCTCGAGGCGGTGGTGGGCGCCGCGGGGGGCGGGGCCGGTCGAGACGAGGTCGCGGTGCAGGGTGAACCCGATCAGCTCGACCAGGCGGCGGGCCTCGGCCGGGGTGACGCCGACGGTCGCGGCGAGCCTGTCCACGCCCACCGGGTGCCGGCCGGCCCGGGTCAGCTTCAGGGCGGCCCAGGCGAGCCGGGCGGCCGCGACACGGTCGGTCTGCGAGGTCGTCATCGTCCGGCTCCTTCCGGGCTCGATCCCTTCGACGTTAGGCGCCGGTGAGGCGGGGCGACAACGACACGATCGGACATTTTGCCGCAAACCGAAGACACCGCCCCCGAACGGCCCAGTGCGTCACCCAGTCGGTCCGAAAAGGACCATCAGAGCAGCCGCAGCTGCTCCGCGGGAGCGGCCTCCGCCGCCGGCAGCTCGGGACCCCGCGCGTCGAACCCGGACTTGCGGTCCAGGCCGTGCCGCCGCAGCAGCGGCCCGACCCGCGCCACCAGCCCCTCGCGATAGGCCTTCCGCACGTAACTCCCCCGCGCGTACAGCTCGCGGTACCGCGGCACCAGTTCCGGGTGCGTGCCCGCCAGCCAGCGGCCGAACCACTCGCGCGCGCCGGGCCGCAGGTGCAGCGCGAACGCCGTCACGCTCGTCGCGCCCACGTCGGCGAGCTGGGCGAACAGCGCGTCCAGCGCCTCTTCCGAGTCGGTCAGCCACGGGAGCACGGGCGCCACCAGCACCGAGCACGGCAGCCCGGCCTCGCGGGCCTTGCGGACCAGCTCCAGCCGCGCCCGCGGGCTCGGCGTGCCGGGTTCGAGGCGGTGCTGCAGCTCTTCGTCGAGCAGGGCGATCGACACCGCGAGCCCGACCGGCACGTCGCGGGCGACGTCGCGCAGGAGCGGCAGGTCGCGGGCCAGGACCGTGCCCTTGGTGAGCACCGAAAGCGGCGTGCCGGAGCGCGCCAGGGCCGTGATGATGCCGGGCATCAGCCGGTAGCGGCCCTCGGCGCGCTGGTAGGGGTCGGTGTTGGTGCCCATCGCGACGTGCTCGCGCCGCCACGACGGCTTCTTCAACTGCGCGGCCAGCACCTGCGGGGCGTTGATCTTGACGACCACCTGGGTGTCGAAGTCGCGGCCGGCGTCGAAGTCGAGATAGGTGTGGGTGTTCCGGGCGAAGCAGTTGTGGGACACCATGCCGTCGGCCACGAAGTCGCCAGTGCCGGTGGTGATGTCGAACAGCGGGAGCTGCAGCCCGAGCGGCTCGATCGCCTCCACGCGGCGGCGGCTCGCGCCGATCACCGCGCCTTCGAGGGACCGTTTCCACGTCACGGCCGGGTTGCCGACGTGGAAGAACCGGAGCACCTCGCCGACGCCGCCGAGCAGCCGGATTTCCTGGCGCGTCGGAAACTTCGGCACCTCGTCCAGCTGGTGGGCGAACCCGAACCGGTCGAGCGCGGCGACGAAGGCTTCGGCGATCTCGGGCTCGTCGTGTGCCACCGCGAGCACGCCGCGGCCGTAGTCGCCCGCGATGTCGAAGACGCCGGCGAGGAACCCGCGCTGCCAGTGGGCGTCCGGATCCGGCGGCACCTTGAGAAAACCGACCGACGCACCGAAGTCCGGCAGGTAGCGCAGCGCGCGGGCGGCGGCGTCCGGCTCGGCGGCGAAGCCGCCGGAGCGCAGCATCCCGCAGAGGTAGCCGGCCCGGTAGCCGAGCGTCTCGTCCGGCGTCGGCGCGAACCGGCCGACGCCGATCAGCTCGGCGCCGGGCGTCAGGTGCGGCCGCTGCGCGGCGCCGAACTTGCTGCCGGTGACGTGCTTCCAGCCCTTGCTGGTGAGGAACCGGTGATCACCGCCGGCCACGAGCCGGGTGCCGTCGTCGAGGGTCACCCGGTAGGCGGCGCGCAAGGTGGTCCAGTGCGCTTCGACGCGGGTCGGCACCAGCCGCCGGGAGGCGCCGTGGCCGCGGGTGCCGTAGATCTCGTCGCCGACCTTCAAGTCGGACAACGCCTTCGTCCGGCCGTCGGCCATCAGGATCCGGGTGCCGCCTTCGAGGCAGTAGGTGCAGGCGTGCGAGCAGCCGCGGTAGGGGTTGACGGTCCACCCGAACGGCACCCCGGACCCGGCGGGCACCTTGTTCAGCACCGACCGCGCGTGCACCTCGTGAAAGGTGACGCCGTCGAATTCCGGTGACCGCACCGATCGCACCAGGCCCTCGAGCCCGGGCAGTGCCGGTTCACCCTCCCCTGTCCGCTGTCGATCCCATCGCACGGCGCCAGTCGAACATATGTTCTAGACGGGTGTCAAACCGGTTCGGGGCAAGCGGATCACGTGGTGCCGGTGGTGTTCGTGGGGCGGATGGGACGGCGCTGGGCCGACCGGGTGGTGTTCCGGACGGCCACTCAACCGGGCACGCCCGGCCGGCGTGGACGCCGTGCGAACCCATCCGTGACACCGGAAGGCAGGACCCGATGATCTCTCGAACCGCGAAGACCGTGCTCGCCGCGACAGTGGCGGCCGCCGGGTTGTCCGTTGCCCTCGCGTCACCCGCGGCCGCGGCGCCCGCCTACTGCACCGTATCGAAGTCCGGCAACGGGGCGACCGCCTACTGCTACGCCTCCGCTTCCGGCACCCAGTTCCGGGCCATGGCCTACTGCCGCTACCTGACCCCCAGCGGCAGCTTCGACTACTCCTACTTCTACGGCGCGTGGCGGACCCAGGGCGACCCCCTCTGGTCCACCGCGGCCTGCGGTGCCGGGTGGAGCTACGTCAGCCCCAACGCCCAGGTGCGGTGAGAGTCAGGACGAGAACCGCTCCAGGGCCCGGATCTTGTTGGTCGCGTCCAGCGCCGCCACCTTGTACGCCTCCGACAGCGTCGGGTAGTTGAACACCGCGTCCACCAGGTAGTCGACCGTGCCACCGCAACCCATCACCGCCTGTCCGATGTGGACCAGGTCGGTCGCGCCCGTGCCGAACACGTGGACGCCCAGGAGCTTGCGGTCCGTCGTGGACACCAGCAGCTTCAGCATCCCGTAGCTGTCGCCGGTGATCTGGCCGCGCGCCAGCTCGCGGTAGCGGGCGATGCCGACCTCGTACGGCACCGACGACGACGTCAGCTGGGCCTCGGTCGAGCCGACGTACGAGATCTCCGGGATCGTGTAGATGCCGATCGGCTGCAGCGCGCCCAGCTCGTGCGCCGGCTCGCCGAACGCGTGGTACGCCGCGAGCCGGCCCTGATCCATCGACGTCGCCGCCAGGGCCGGGAAGCCGATCACGTCGCCCACCGCGTAGATGTGCGGGACCGCCGTGCGGTAGTTCTCGTCGACCACCAGGCGGCCGCGCTCGTCCGCGCTCAGGCCCGCCGCCTCCAGGTTGAGCTCGCCGGTCATGCCCTGGCGGCCCGCCGAGTACATCACGCCGTCGGCCGGGATGCGCTTGCCGCTGACCAGCGTCGTGATCGTCGCGTGGTCGGAGACCGCCACGTCCGCGACCTTCTCGCCGAAGCGGAACGTGACGCCGAGGTCGCGCAGCTGGAACTTGAGCGACTCGACGATCTCCGGGTCGCAGAAGTCGAGCATGTGGTCGCGCTGCTCCACCACGGTGACCCGGGAGCCGAGCGCGGCGAACATCGACGCGTACTCGATCCCGATCACCCCGGCGCCCACCACGACCAGCGACGACGGGATCTGCTCCAGCCGGAGGATCTCGTCGGAGTCGAGCACGCGGGCGGCGTCGAAGTCGACCTGCTTCGGCCGCGCGGGCCGGGTGCCGGTGGCGATCACGACGTGGTCGGCCGACAGCGTCCGCCGGTCGCCGCGGTGACGGCCGTCGACCAGGACGGTGTGCGGGTCGGCGAAGGAGCCGGTGCCGTCGAGCAGGTCGATGTGGTTGCGCAGCAGCTGCGCGCGCACGACCTGGACCTCGCGCCCGACTACGTGCTGGGTGCGGGCGAGCAGGTCGGCGATGGTGATGTCCTGCTTGACGCGGTAGCTGGCGCCGTAGAGCTCGCGCTGGTTCATCCCGGTCAGGTAGAGGACGGCTTCGCGCAGCGTCTTGGACGGGATCGTGCCGGTGTTGACGCACACCCCGCCGACCATGTCGTGCCGGTCGACGACCGCCACCTTCTTGCCGAGCTTCGCCGCGGCGATCGCGGCCTTCTGCCCGCCCGGGCCCGAACCGATGACGATGAGGTCGTACTCGTGCTCGCTCACGACGTCGAGCCTGCGCACCCGGCGCGCCGCGCGCAACCCCCTGCCGGTGAAGATCCGCGCGCGAACGGGTCGCGGAGTTGCGCGCGCCGGTGCTGCCCGCGCGCGAACGACCCCGCCTCGCCGCGCACCCCGCCCCACAAGATCCGCGCGCGAACCGGCCTCGGGGTTAGCGTGTCCCGGTGCTGCGCGTCTCGCTGCTCGGCGAGCAGGTCATCGCCGACGACGCTTCCGGCGCCGTGCTGACCCGGTCGCCGCGGTCGGTGGCGCTCGTCGGGCACCTCGTCGTGCACGCCGGCCGGGCGCAGCCGCGGCGGCTGCTCGCCGGGCTGTTCTGGCCCGACTCCACCGACGCGCAGGCGCTGACCAACCTCCGCCGGGAGCTGCACCAGCTGCGGCGCGTGCTGGGCGACCCGCCCTCGCTGAGCGTCACCGGGCAGGACCTGTGCTGGCAGGACACCCCGTCGAGCCGGGTGGACGTGCGGGAGTTCGCCGTCGCGCACCGGGCCGCGCTGGCCGCCGAGGAACCCGGTGCCGCCGCGAGGCACGCCCGGGCCGGTCTCGAGGCCTACCGCGGCGAGCTGCTGCCCGGCCTGGCCGACGACTGGGTCCTGGCCGCCCGCGCCGAACTGGAACGCCAGTGCGTCGAGCTGTGCGACCTGCTCTGCCGGACGCCGTCGGGCGATCCCGCCGCCGCGCTCGCCGCGGCCCGCCGCCGGATCGCGCTGCGCCCGCTCGAAGAGACGGGCTACCGGACGCTGATGGCGCTGCAGGCGGCGGCCGGTGACCGGGCGGGCGCGGTGAGCACCTACCACCGGTGCGCATCGGTGCTCGAACGCGAACTCGGCGTCGTCCCGGCCGAGGCGACCCGCGCGGCCCTGCGCCGGCTGCTGGCCCGGCCGGACCCGGAGCCCCGGCGGACGGCCGCGCCCGGGCTCGTCGGCCGCGCCGCGGAGCTGGCCCGCCTCGGCGAGCTGTGGCGGACGGCCGCGGCGGGCCGCGCCGGGTTCGTCCTCGTGCGCGGTGACGCCGGAGTGGGCAAGACCCGGCTGGTCACCGAGCTCGCCGGGCTGGCCCGGGCCGAGGGCGCGATCGTGGCCGCCGGCCGGTGCTTCGCCGCGCCGGGCCGGCTCGCGCTCGCGCCGGTGGCCGACTGGCTGCGCACGCCGGCCGTGCAGCGGGCGGCGGCGTCGCTGGACCCGGTGTGGCGCGCGGAAGTCGACCGGTTGCTGCCGGCCACGCGAACGGCCGGCGGCGGGCACCCGACCGTCGACGCGTGGCAGCGCCTGCGGTTCTTCGAAGGGCTGGCCCGGGCGCTCACCGCGAGCGGGCGGCCGGTGCTGCTGGTGCTCGACAACGCGCAGTGGTGCGACGAAGAGACCGGCGCGTTCGTCACCTTCGGCCTCGGCCTGCTGCCGGACGCGCCGCTGCTGGTCGCCGCGACCCTGCGCGACGGCGACCCCGGCCCGGGCGTCGCGGCTTGGACGGCCCAGCTGCGTGACGACGGCAGGCTGACCGAGCTGCCGCTGCGCCCGTTCGACGCCGACGGCACGGCCCGCCTGGGCGAGGCGGTCGCCGGCCGTCCACTGTCCACTTCAGACCGTGAACTGCTGCACGCGGCCACCGGCGGCTACCCGCTCTACGTCGTCGAAGCCCTGCGGGCCAACGATTCCCCGCCCGCCGAGGGGTTGGCCGCGGTGCTGCGGACGCGGCTGGAGCAGCCCGGCCCGGCCGCGCGCGAAATCGCCGGGCTCGCCGCCGCGGCCGGCCGGGACGTCACCCTCGAACTGCTCACCGAGGCGAGCGACCTCGACGCGGACACCGTCGTCGACGCCGTCGACGAGCTGTGGCGGCGCCGGATCGTGCGCGAGTTCGGCGGCGCCTACGACTTCACCCACGACCTGCTGCGCGAGACGGCCTATCAGCAGGTCAGCCCGCCGCGGCGGTGGCTGCTGCACCGGCGGCTGGCCCAGGGCCTGGAGCTGCTGCACGCCGGGGACACCGACGCCGTGGCGGCGCAGCTGGCCGAGCAGTACGCCCGCGGCGGCCGCCCGGACCGCGCCGTCGCGCACTACCGCCGGGCGGCGGCCGTCGCCGCGGGGACGTTCGCCCACGCCGAAGCGATCCGGCTGCTGCGAGAGGCATTGGCGCTGGTGACGGCCCGGCCGGCGAGCGGCAACCGCGACCGGGACGAGCTGGCCGTCCTCGAAGCGCTCGCCGGGCCGCTCAACGCCCACCAGGGCTACTCGTCGCCCGAGCTGCAGCGCACGCTGGAGCGGTCGCTCGCGCTGGCGGAGTCGCTGGGCGACGCGGAGGCCGCGCTCACCGCGCTGCTGGAGCTGTGGTCGTCGCGCTTCGTCCAAGGCCGGACGGTCCAGGCCCACGAGGCGGCCGAACGCGCGCTGGGCCTGCTCGCCCCCGGGACGAGCGCCGAGCAGGACGGTTCGGCGCACTTCATCGTCGCGGGCTCGGCGCTGAGCCTCGGCCACGACCCGGCGGAGGCGCTGCGGCACTTCGAGCTGGGCGCCGAGCGGACGCGCGGCGCGTCGTCGTGGCCGATCGGCACCCGCCCGGACGTCCACGGCCCGGCCTGGGCGGCGCACGCCCACTGGCTGCTCGGGCAGGAGGACGAGGCCGTGGCGTGCGGCGCCGAGGCGATCGCGCTCGCCCGCCGGATCGACCACCCGTACAGCCTGGCCATCGCCCTGGCGTACGCGGGGATGACGCACCAGATGCGCCGCGACCGGCAGGCGCTCGGAGTGGTCGTCACGGAGCTGCGGGCCCTGTGCGAGCGGTACGGCTTCGCGTACTACCGGGAGTGGGCGCTGCTGCTGGGCGGCTGGGCCCGTGGCGGCCCGGCCGGCCTCGCCACGGCGCAGGAGGGCGTCGCGAACCTCAAGGCCGAGGGGTCGTTCGCGCGGATGCCGTACTGGTTGTCGCTGGTCGCCGAGCTGTCGCCACCGGACGCGGCCCGGGCCACGCTGGATGCGGCCCTGGCGGCCGGCGAAGCCCGTGACGACCGCTGGTGGCTGCCGGAGGTCCTGAGATTGCGGGCGGGCCACGACGCCGACCCGGTCCCCCGGCTCCGGGCGGCCGTGGAGCTGGCCCGCGGCCAGGGCAGCATCGCCCTGCGACGGCGGGCGGAGGCGGACCTGGAGCGATCCTGACCAGGCCCGAACGACCCGAACGCTGGGCGAACGCCGGCGGCCTACGTTCCCCTCCGGAACCGAAATCCGAGAGGGGCCACCATGACCACCACCGCCTTGCCGCACGAGGAACTGGCCGCTGCTCTGCGCGGCGACCTCGTCACGCCCGCCGACCCCGGTTACGACGAGGCCCGGGCCGTCTACAACGCCATGATCGACAAGCGCCCGGCGGCGATCGCCTACTGCCGCGACGCGGCCGACGTCGTCGCCTGCGTCCGCTACGGCCGAGCCCGCGGCCTGGACATCGCGGTGCGCGGCGGCGGCCACAACGCGGGCGGCCTGGGTGTCGCGGACGGGGCGCTGGTCATCGACCTGTCCCGGCTGCGCAGCACCACGGTCGACCCGGTGCGGAAGACGGTCCGCGCCGACGCGGGCTGCACCTGGGGCGACGTCGACCACGCCACGGTGGCGTTCGGCATGGCCACGCCGTCGGGCATCGTCGCGTCCACGGGGGTGGCGGGCCTGACCCTCGGAGGCGGCATCGGCTACCTGGCCCGCCGCTTCGGTTTGACGGTCGACAACCTCCTGGGAGCGGACGTCGTCCTCGCCGACGGTTCGTTCGTGCACGCCTCGGAGTCCGAGCACCCGGACCTGTTCTGGGCCTTGCGAGGAGGAGGCGGCAACTTCGGCGTGGTCACGTCGTTCACGTTCCGCTGCCACGACATCGGCGAGCACGGCGTGGTGATCGGCGGCCCGGTGCTGTACGACCTGGCGGACACGCCGGAGGTGCTGCGCTGGTACCGCGAGCTGCTCCCCGCGCTGCCGGAGGAGCTGAACGGCTGGTTCGGTTTGCTGACGGTCCCGCCGGCACCCCCGTTCCCGGAGCAGCTGTGGGGCCGCAAGGCCTGCGGAATCGTCTGGTGCTACACGGGCGCGCACGACAAGGCGGACGAAGTCCTGGAGCCGGTCCGCTCGTTCGGTGAGCCGCTGCTGGTCGGCCTCCACGACCTGCCGTACACGGCACTGCAGGGAGCGTTCGACGCGCTGTATCCCGCAGGCCTCCAGTGGTACTGGCGGGCGGACGTGTTCCATGAGATTTCGGACGAGGCCATCGAAATCCACCTGAAGAACGGCGAGAAGCTGCCGACAATGCATTCATCGATGCACCTGTACCCGATCGACGGAGCGGCGAGCAGAGTAGCCCCGGACGCAACGGCCTTCCCCCACCGCAAGGGCGGCTGGTCGGGCGTGATCGTGGGCGTCGACCCCGCACCGGAGAAGGCAGCGGAAATCGCGGAGTGGACCCGCACCTATTGGGACGAACTCCACCCGACATCGGCGGGAGGAGCGTATATCAACTTCATGATGGAGGAGGGCCAGGACCGAGTGAGGGCGTCATACCAGGGCAACTACGAAAGGCTGGCGGCGGTGAAGAGGAAGTACGACCCGGAGAACGTCTTCCACGTCAACCAGAACATCCGCCCGACCACCTGAACCGAACAACGCAACCGGCCACCCACGGAATCCAGACCCCCGCAACCCCGATCCGAAGCCAGAACCCGTCCGTAGTCACAATAACGGCTTCGGGGTGGCGGAGAACGAGCGAATCAAGACCGCAAACCACCTCGAGAACGTTGCCAGTCGGTCACCACACCCAACCCGGCATCAATCTCCTCCCCCAGCAAAGCCCCCAACAAAGCAGCAACATCCGCCCCGAGCAACTCCCCCACCCGATCCAGCAAAGACAAAGCCTCCCAAGGCGAACCAGCCAAAGACCCGGCACCAACCCCAGGCTCCGGCGGAACCAACCCCTCCTCCAACCCGAACCGCCCAGCAGCCAAGAGAGCAGCCACCACCAGATGAGGCTGAGCATCAGCCCCGGCGAACCGGAACTCCAGCCGAGGCCCGGAAGCCGGCCCGGCCACCCGAACCGAGGCGGTCCGGTCGTCATACCCCCACCGAACCTCCCGCGGCGAGAACGGCGCGGTCCGCAACCGGACATAGGAGTTCCAAGTAGGCGCCCAAACGGCAGTCAGCGCCCGCGCATCCCGAAGCACCCCGGCCAGGAAACCACCCAGCAGATCGGGCTCCGACCCATCCACAGCGGACAAAGACAGGTGAACGTGCCCGGAGTTCCCCTGCCCAACCGAAGGAGCGGCCAGATAATCGGCGGTAACCCCGTGCCGAGCCGCCACCCGGCGCACGATCAGCTGCTGCAGAAGAACATCATCACAAGCGGCCAGAGCATCCCGGTGCCGCAGCACGATCTCGTACTGCCCGGGATGACACTCGGCCCGCGCCGACTCGACGCCCAACCCGGCGTCGTCCAGCGCGGCCCGCAGATCACGCAACAACGGCGCAAGCCGCTCGGTCCCGCCCACCGCGTAGTCGGCCCCGTGCGAGGTGAGCGGCCCGGACGCATCCCGGAAAACGACCTCGTGCTCGATGCCCACCGAAGGCACCAACCCCAGCCCCTCCAGCGCGGTGAGCTGAGTACGGAGCACCTCCCGCGGCGCCAGCTCGGCCGCACCCCCGGACGGCCATTCGGCATCCCCCACGACGGCCCAGGTCCGGTCCCCCAGCGGGATCGCCGACGCCGCGTCCGGCCGCACCCGCAGGTCGCCGAACCCTTCGAGGTACCCGCCGAGCACCCCGGACGCCGGCAGCGGATCCCGGGACGGCGTCCACGCGAACACATAACTGCAAACGCCGTAACCATCATCGAGCACCGAGGCCGCGAACGGCGCGGCCAGCTCGACCGCGGCGAACCGGGCGTGCGGATCGGGCACCAGCAGGAGCAGCCGAGCACCGTCCTCGGCGAGCAGCCCCCGCAGCACCCCCTCCCCCGCCGCGGCCGCCGCACGCCGGTCGGCCAGCGACCGCGGGCCGACCGGCCGCGCGAACGCCGTCACCACGCGCCGCCCGGGTCCGGGGCGTGCAGCGGGTTCGGCACCCGCCCCCAGCGGACGTCGAACTCGTCGTCCCGTTCCACCTTGTCGAAGCCCTGCCCGGCGAAGTGCTCCCGGTTGAGCGTCACGCGCTCGACGTCCGGGGCGAACAGCCGGCAGGCGTCGAACCGCGCGGCCACGTCGGGGTTCTCGTCCCGGTAGCGGCCGACGATCTCCCGCACGGGCGCCCAGAACGCGGCCCGCTGCAGGCCGAGCTCGTCGAGCAGGACCTCGGCCCAGAACCGGAACTGACCGGAGAACACCGAACTGAACAGCGACTGCGCCAGCAGGTGCGCGGGCCAGCGCAGCATGTCCGCGGCCGCCTCCGGGGGCAGCGACTCGTAGCTCCCGAGCTGCTCGTCGAGCAGGTCGACCCCCTGGGCGAAGTCCTTGATCAGCACCCGCTGCGGAACCCCGGCGGCGTCGACGACCAGGACGAGGTTCTGGCCGTGCGGGCAGAACCCGACGCCGTGCCGCAGCAGCCACTGCAGCAACGGCGTGAGCAGCAGGTCGAACAGCCGGGTCAGCCACGCCGTCGCGTCCCCGCCGCCGATCAGGTGCGCCAGCACGGAGACACCGTCGGGACCCCGGTAAGGCAGCGCGGCGAAGGACAGCGCCCGCTCCCCTTCGGCCAGCCGGATCGGTTCGCGCCACAGCGCGCCCAGGGTTTCGTGGAACCGGTACGGCAGCTCCTCGAGGTGCCCGAACAGCGGGTGCTGCACCGACACGCTCGCCACCTCGCCGAGCAGCCCGAACCGGTACTGCTCCGTCAGCAGCGGGTCGGCCGCGCTGATCCGGCGCAGCCAGGTCGTCACCGACGGGCCGGCGAGCGTGGCCGCGGAGTTGAGCCCGCGGTAGACGAGCGTGTTCCGCACCGACACCGCGGTCTTGACGTCGTGCCGGCCGGGTGTGCTCACGTTGGCCAGGGTCCGGACCGTCTGGTGCGGCCGGTAGACGTCGGCGCTCTCCCCGAGGTCGATGACGACACCGGTGGCGAGCTCGGCGGCGTAGAGCGTGCCGAGGATTTCGTCGGCCTGCCACGGGTGCACCGGCACCCAGACGTAGTCCTCGGGCGCCTTCGCGGCGAACTCGTCGCGCAGCTCGCCGAGCTCGGCGGCCAGCAGCGCGTCCCGGCTCAACCCGTCGACGCACCGGAACTCGGCGTGGTCCGGGTGGACGGCGAACCAGCGCAGCCGGAGATCCTCGCCCGCCTCGGGCGCGTACCGGGCCCGGTCCCGCGCGGAGAACCCGACCCGCCCCTTGTTGAGCACGAGCCGCGGGTGGCCGGTGAGGTGCCCGTCGGCGACGTCGTAGTCCATGGTGGACAGCTCGGCCGCGGTCGGCGCGCGGCGCAGGCGGGCGGCTTCGTTGGCGGCCGTCGAGGTCAGCTCGGCGAGCACGTCGGCCAGCCTCAGCCCGCTCAGGCCCAGGACTTCGCGGGCGTCCACGACGAGCGTGCGCGGGTCGGTGACCGGTTCGCCGGAGCGGCGCGCGCTGCCGGGCTCGACCGTCCAGGCGTCGAACGCGCCCCGCCGGGCCCGGAACGTGTAAACCGCGCCCGGGAGCTCCAGCCGGTAGGCGTCGCCGTCGGCGACCGGCTCCAGCATGTGCTCGTAGGACAGCTCGCCGAGCATCTTGTGGGTGATCAGCGCGCCGGCCGCGCGCCAGGCGGCCGCCTCGTCCAGGGTCACTTGTCCTCCAGGCCGAACGTGGTGAACGCGGTGCGGTCGGGCAGCTCGTGCACGGTCTTGCCGCACACGGCGTTGAGGATCACGGCCGCCCGCCAGGCGCCGAGGCCGAGATCGGGCGCGCCGGGCCCGTGGGTGTGCCGCTCGGCGTTCTGCACGAACAGCGACCCCGGCAGGTCGAGGGCGACGCGGTAGTCGGTGCCGACGTCGAGGCGGCCCTGCCGGTCGCGGCGGACGGCATCGCCGAGCCCGGCCAGCAGCGGCCCGGTCGGCGCCTCCGCGTACCCGGTGGCCGCGACGACGGCGGCGGTGCGCAGGGTGGCGTCACGGCCCTGTTGCGCGTGCCGGACACCGAGCGCGAGCTCGCCGTCCACTGTGGACGCCGAGACGACTTCGACACCGGGGGTCAGCACGGCGCCGGGCGGGCCGGTGATGCTGCGGCGGTAGAGCTCGTCGTGGATCGCGCCGATCGTTTCGGTGTCGATACCCTTGTAGAGCTGCCATTGCGTGGGCAGCAGCCGGTCGCGGACGGCTTCGGGGAGAGCGTGGAAGTACGCGGTGTAGTCCGGTGTGAACTGTTCGAGGCCGAGCTTCGAGTACTCCATGGGCGCGAACGCGGGCGTCCGGGCGAGCCAGCGCAGTCCGTCCACAGTGGATCGGCTGCGCAGCAGGTCGAGCACGACTTCGGCGCCCGACTGCCCGGAGCCGACGACCGTGACGCTGCCGGCGGCGAGGAGTTCGTCCCGGTGCGTCAGGTAATCGGCCGAGTGCACCGCCAGCACCCCGGGATCGGCGACGAGCTCGCGCAGCGGTTCGGGCACCGAAGGGACCGAACCGACGCCGAGCACGACGTTGTCCGCGAGCACCGGCTCGCGCCCGGCGATGGTGAGCTCGAAGGCGTCGCCGGCCCAGCGGATGCCGGTCACTTCGTGCCCGAAGTGGCACGACGGCAGCCGGGCGGCGGCCCAGCGGCCGTAGTCGTCGTACTCGACGCGCGGCATGTGGAACCGCTCGGCGAAGTAGAACGGCAACAGGCGGCCGCGGTCGCGCAGGTAGTTGAGGAAGGAGAACGGGTTCGTCGGGTCGACGAGCGTGACGAGGTCGGCCAGGAAGGGCACCTGCAGCGTCGCGCCCTCGACGAGCAGGCCGGGGTGCCAGCGGAATTCTGGGCGGGCGTCGAAGAAGACGGCGTCGAGGCCGTCGACTCCGGCGGCGAGGGCCGCGAGCGAGAGGTTGAACGGCCCGATCCCGACCCCGGCGAGGTGGTGGCGCCTCACGAAGCGACCGGGCTTTCCCGGCCGGCGACGAGCTCGGCACCCGCGGTGGCGACGATCCGGTCGAGCAGCGGGAGGTAGTCGCCGGCGGTGGCGTGCGGGTGCAGCAGCGTCAGCTTGAGCCACAGCTGGTTCGCCCCGCCCGGCCCGGTCGGCAGCGCGGCCCGGCCGATGACGGCGGTGCCGGCCTCCAGGAGCGCCCGGCGGACGCGCGCGACGAGCTCGTCACCGCCCGCCTCGTCGGCGAGGACCGGCCGCAGGACCACTGTGGACAGTTCAGGCGGGCCCCAGAGCCGCAGGCCGGGGTGGTCCTCGACGCGGCGGGCGACCTCGGTGGCGAGGGCGCAGCAGCGTTCGACGAGGGCGCCGAGGCCGTCGGTGCCGAGCGCGTGCACGGTGACGGCCATCCGGAAGGCATCCGGCCGGCGCGACGTCCGGATCGAGCGGCCGAGCAGATCCGGCAGGCCGGCTTCGGTGTCGTCGTCGGCGTTGAGGTACTCGGCGCGGACGGTGAGCGCCCCCAGATCGGCGGCCTCCCGGGCGGCGAACAGCCCGGCGGCGACCGGCTGCCAGCCGAACTTGTGCAGGTCGAGGGCCACGGAGTCGGCACGGTCCAGCCCGGCGAGCTTCGGTTTGAGCGTGTCGCTGCAGAGGGCCATGCCGCCGTAGGCCGCGTCGACGTGCAGCCGGGCGTTGTGCCGGCGGCAGATTTCGGCGATTTCGGGCAGCGGGTCCAGGGTGCCGGTGTTGGTGGTCCCGGCGGTGGCGACGACCACGCAGCCGGGCGTGAGAACTTGGTCGAGCGCCTCGGGCCGCAGCCGATCGCCGTCGCAGGGGACGACGATCGGGGCGGGCAGCCCGAGCAGCCAGGCGGCGCGGGCGACGCTGTGGTGGGCGTTGGCGCCGCAGACGCTTTGGAGGACGCCGTTTTCGCGGGCGAGGAGAAGGCCGAGGAGGTTGGATTCGGTGCCCCCGGTGGTGACGACGGCGTCGGGGTCTTCGGCATCGGGGTAGCAGAGGCGGGCAATGCCGGTGGTGAATTCGCGCTCGAGCTCGCTGGCGACGGGGGCTTGGTCCCAGGAGTCCATGGAGGGGTTCAGGGAGCCGGCAACGACATCGGCGGCCACGGAGACGGCGAGGGGCGGGCAGTGGAGGTGGGCGGCACAGGTGGGATCGGCAGGATCGGCGGACCCGGCGGCGAGAAGCCGGCTGAGCTGTTCGAGCGCGGCTTCGGCTCCGACACCCCGGCGGGGCAGGAGGCCACTCCCGGCGGCCGCAGCAGCTTGCACGGATCCCGGGGCGGGCACAGCAGCATCAGCCGAGTCCGGACCATCGTCACTGTGTCCCCCCAGCTCGCCACGCTCTGCCACCAGGGCCGCCGCCACCGCCGCCGGGCCGCCGGCCGGGATGGGGCCTCCGCGTTCGGCCACCCCCGCCGCCATTGCGCGCAGGGCCAGCGGGATCAGCTCGCCGAGCCGGTCCGCGCCGCCGTGGCCTCCGGCCAGCCCGTCTGCCCGCATGTGCCCGCCTTCCTTAGGGTTGCCTTGCCTACGCTGAGCAACAGTACGGCGACCGAAGGCTGCCTGTCATCCGGCCCCGTCCAGCATGCTCGACCGGGTGGCGGCGACGCGTCGGCCATCGGGAGTAGGTTCAGCGCGAGGAGGAGGTGATCAGCGTGCCCCGGTGGGACGTCCTGGCGGCGATCGGCGCCGGCGGCGCGCTCGGCAGCCTCGCCCGCTACGGCCTGTCCGTGGCGATCCCGCACGCGCGCGGCGAGTTCGCCGTCGCGACGCTGCTCACCAACGTCCTCGGCTGCCTGCTCATCGGCGTCCTGATGGCCGTCCTGACCACCACCGCGCGCCCCCACCACCTCCTCCGGCCGTTCCTCGGCGTCGGGATCCTCGGCGGCTTCACGACGTTCTCGACGTTCGTGACCGACACCCTCGATGCGGCGACGACCGGGCGGCTTCTGGGTTCCGCGCTGTACGTGGCCGCGTCGGTGGTGCTCTGCCTGGCGGCGGTCGCGGCCGGCCTCTCGGCGACGCGCGCGGTGTCCCGGAGGCGGCCGGAGTGACACCGCTCCTGGTGGCCCTCGGCGGCGCGGCGGGCTCGATCCTGCGCTACCTGACCGACTGGAAGGTCCGGCAGTGGCGCGCCTCGCCGTTCCCGTTCGGGACGCTGACGGTGAACATCGCGGGTTCGTTCGTCCTGGGCTTCCTGAGCGGCTGGCTCCTGCACGGCGCGGAGCCGTCCTCGGTGCGCGCCCTGATGGCAGTGGGCTTCTGCGGCGGCCTGACGACGTTCTCGACGTTCGGCTACGAGACGGTCCGCCTGTTCCTGGAGAAGACGCGGCGGTACGCGGTGCTGAACGTGCTGGTGACGGTGGCCGCGGGGCTGACGGCCGGCGGGCTCGGGCTCGCGCTGGCCACCGTCACCTTCACGTGAGCGTCAGCGCGGCGCCAGCCCGCGCACCTGCTCGAACGGGTCCCCGCCCGTCGGCAGCAGGGCGATGATCGGCGTCGTCAGCCCGTTGTCCACATAGGCCTGGACCTGCTCGCGGCACGACGCCACGCTGCCGTGGATCACCAGTTCGTCCACCACCGCGTCCGGGATCACCTGGTTCGCCTTCTGCCGGTCCCCCGCCGCCCAGGCTTCGTGCATCGGGGCCAGTGCCTCGCCGCGGCCCAGCCAGTCGTGGAACGCCGCGTACACCGGCACCGTCAGGTAGCTCGAGATCAGCATCCGGCCCAGGCCGCGGGCCGCGTCGGCGTCCTCCGTGGGGCAGACGAAGATGCGGGCCGCCAGCTCGACGTCCGGGCCGACCACCGACCGCACCTGAGGCACGTCCGAAGCCGCCAGCCAGTTCGTGATCGCGCCGTCCGCCTCGCGCGCCGCCAGCTTGAGCATGCCCGGGCGGAGCGCCGCCAGCATGATCGACGGCGGTGGGTCCGCCGGGCGCTCCAAGCGGAACTTCGACACCGCGAACGTGTCGTACTTCTCGCTGACCTTCTCCCCCGCCAGCGCCGACCGCAGGAACCGCAGCGTGTCCCGGGAACGCGCGAAGGGCTCGTCGAAGGACGCCGCGTTCCAGGCCGAGACGATCACCGGGGAGGACGCGCCGATGCCGAGGACGAACCGGCCCGGGGCCAGCTCCGCGACCGTCGCCGCCTGCATCGCCAGCAGGCCGGGGCCGCGCGTGTACACCGGGACGATCGCCGTGCCCAGCCGCAGCTGCGGGGCCCACTGCGAAGCCAGCACCAGCGGCGTGAACGCGTCGGTGCCCGCCGTCTCGGCCGTCCACGCGTCGGTGTAGCCCAGGTCCGGCAGCTGCTCGACCAGTTCACGGTGCGCCGTCAGCGGCACCCCGGTCAGCGGAATCGTCAGGCCCCAGCGGCTCATGCAGTCTCCTTCTCGACGGCGGACAGCTCGCGCAGCAGCCAATCGACCTGCGTGCGCATCAGGTTCTCCGCGACCTCTTCGGCCTGCGGTGTCATGTGGGTCGCGCCCGCCAGCGGCAGGAAGACGTGCGGGCGCCCCTTCGCCAGCAGCGCCGACGACAGCCGCAGCGCGTGCGCGACGAACACGTTGTCGTCGGCCAGGCCGTGCACGATCAGCAGCGCGCGGCTCAGTTCGCCCGCGCTCTCGATCAGCGAGTTGTGCGCGTAGCTCTCGGCTTCGTCCTGCGGCTTCCCGAGGTACCGCTCGGTGTAGTGCGTGTCGTACAGCGACCAGTCGGTCACCGGCGCGCCCGCGACCGCCGCGTGGAAGACGTCCGGCCGGCGCAGCACCGCCAGCGCCGACAGGTAGCCACCGTACGACCAGCCGCGGATCGCCACCCGCTCCACGTCCAGCTCGGGGAACGCAGCGGCCGCCGCCTGCAGCGCGTCGACCTGGTCCTGCAGCGTGACGTCGGCAAGGCGCCCGTGGATCTCGCGCTCCCACACCGCCCCGCGGCCCGGCGTGCCGCGGCCGTCCGCGACGAGCACCGCGAAGCCCTGGTCCGCCAGCCACTGCGACGTGAGAAACGCGTTGCGGCTCTGCAGGACGCGCTGGGCGTGCGGCCCGCCGTACGGGTCGAGCAGTACCGGCAGCTTGCCCTCGCTCGGCTCGTACCCGCGCGGCAGGAGCAGCGCCGCGCGCAGGTTCCGCTCGCCCAGCGTCAGCCAGGTCAGGTTCGGTACGATGTCGGGGTCCACAGTGGACGAGGTGATCGTCGCGACCGGCGAGCCGTCCCGCAGCACCGACACGCGCGGGCCGCTGTACTCCAGGCTCCACGAGGAAAGCACGGTGACCGCGGCGGTTCCGGCGCCGACGTGCACGCCATCCACAGTGGACAGGCGGCGCACCGACGCACCCTCGGTGCGGAAGACGTGGATCTGCGTCGGGTCGTCCTCGGAGGCGCTGAACAGGATCTCGTCGCCGATGTCGAGCACGGCCCGCAGCTGCAGCCCGGCCGGGGTGACCGCCTCGCCGCCGACGAAGAGCCGGTGGTCGCCGTCGACCATGCCCTCGACGACCAGGCGGCCGTCGGGCGTCCAGGCCGGCACACCGCCGACGATGTCGATCCAGTGCTGGTCGGAAGCGCTGTGCACCACCGAGGTCGAGCCGTCGGCGACGTCCACCGCGAGGACGTCCATCCGCTTCTGGTCGCGCGGCTGCACGGCGAGCAGCGGCGCGCCGCCGGCCGACCAGTGCACCGAGGCCAGGTACTCCCACTCGCCCGGTTCGACGTCCACCCGCGAGCCGTCCAGGCCGAGCACCGCCAGGGACACCAGCGCGTTCGTGGTGCCCGCCGCCGGGTAGGCGACGACGTTCGCCGGGTTCTGCGGGTTGGCCGGGTCCGCGATGGTCCAGCGCGGGACCGGGCCGCGGTCGGAGCGTTCGGCCAGGATGCTGCGGCCGTCGGGGGCCCACCAGTAGCCGCGGGTGCGGTCCATCTCCTCGGCCGCGATGAACTCGGCCAGGCCCCAGGCGATGTCCTCGCCGTCCTCCTCGACCAGCACGCGGTCCTCGCCGGTGGCCAGCTCGAGGACGTGCAGCCGCCGGTTCTGGACGTAGGCGACGTGCGTGCCGGTGGGGTCCGGCCGCGGGTCGATGACCGAACCGTCGACGCGCAGCGTCACCTCGCCCGAGGCGAGGTCCAGGGTGTAGAGCTTGCCCGAGAGCGAGAACACCGCGACGGTGAAGGCCGCGTCGACGCCGTAGTGCACGACGCCGCCGCCGGTCTCGCGGGCCCGCTCGCGCCGCGCGCGCTCTTCGGCGGGCAGCTCCTCTTCGCCGGGCAGCAGCTCGGCGGCGTCGACGAGCTTGGTCTCGGCGCCGGTCGCCAGGTCGGCCGACCAGAGGCTGTGCCGGGGGTCGGTGCCCGACTCCGCGCGCAGGAACAGCACGCGGGAGCCGTCCGGGGCGACCCGGAACTCCTTCGGCGCGCCGAGGGTGAAGCGCTGGGTCCGGGCCTGTTTGCGGAGGAACGGGAGGTCGTCGACATCGGTCACGCCCGCACTCTTCCAGACTCCTCACGCGAGACGCCAACACCCTTCAGCTTGGCCAGCTCCGCGTCGACGTCGTAGTCCGGCGCCGGGAACTGCGGCTTCAGGTCGGCGAGGGTCTCGATCAGCAGCTCGGCGACGGCCCAGTTGCGGTACCACTTGTGGTCGGCGGGCACCGCGTACCAGCCCGGCGTCTTCTCGAAGATGTCGGCGTAGGCCTTCTCGTACGCGGGCCAGTGCGACCGCGCCTCCAGGTCGCCCGGGTTGTACTTCCAGCGCTTCTCGGGCGTGACGAGCCGGGCCTTGAGCCGCTTGAGCTGCTCCTCGGGCGAGATGTGCAGGAACACCTTGAGCACCGTGGTGCCCGCCTCGGCCAGCTCCGCTTCGAACGCGTTGATCTCGGCGTACCGGCGCCGGCGCTCGGCCGCGGTGAGCAGGCCGGACACGCGCGGGACCAGGATGTCCTCGTAGTGCGAGCGGTCGAAGACGCCGATCTGGCCGGCCGCGGGCAGCTGCTTGCGGATCCGCCAGAGGTAGTGGTGCCGCCGTTCGGCCGCGGTGGGCTTCTTGAACCCCGCGTACCGGACGCCCATCGGGTTCACCAGGCCGAGCACGTGCGAGACCGTGCCGCCCTTGCCGGAGGTGTCCATGCCCTGGAGCACGAGCAGCACCCGGCGGGTGCCGCCGCCGACACCCTCGGCGTAGAGCGCCTCCTGCAGCGCGGACAGCCGCTCACCCGCGCTGCCGAGCCGCTCGAGGGCCTTCGCCTTCTTGCCCGGCCCCACCGGGGCCGAGCCCGGGTCCGGAAGTGCGCCGTCGACGCGCAGCGCGTCCCGGACCCGGCTTCCGTCGTCCTTCTTGGCCATCCGCCGAAAGTACCCGCTCAGGCGGCGGCTTTCCCGGCGAAGAGTTCCAGCAGGGCGCCGTGCCCGCCGTCGCCCGAGACGCCCTCGCGGACCTTGGGACCGGTCTCGCCGTGCCGCTCGAAGTCGCGGTGCTCCAGCTCGACGCGGGTCGACTTCGGCCCCTCTTCGATGAAACTGACCTCGATTTCGCTGGCGTACGCCGGGTCGGGGTTGATCTTCCAGTCGCCGTCGATGCGCCAGGACAGGACCACCCGGGCGGGTGGCTCCCAGACCAGGACCTCGCCCCACTGGCACTCGGCGCCGTCGACCGTGCGTTCGTACCAGCGCCCGCCCGGCTTCGGCTCCAGGACGGCTTCGGCGAGCTCGCCCGCGCCGATGTGGTGCTGCCGCGGCCACCAGCTGTCGAAGGCCTCGGTGTAGGTCTTGAACGCGTGCTCGCGCGAGCACGCGACGGTGACGCTCCGGCGGATCGGCTCCAGAGTCATGGCTGCTCCTCTTCGGTGGGTTCGGTGGCTTCCGCCAGCTCGGCGAAGGCCTTCAGCGCGTCCGACCACATCCCGTCGAGCCAGGCGCGCAGGGCGGCGATCCCGGCCGGTTCCAGCCGGTAGAGCCGCTTGGTGCCGACGGCCCGGTCGGTGACCAGGCCGGCCTCCTTGAGGACCTTCAGGTGCTGGGACACGGCCGGGCGGCTGATCGGCAGGTCCGCGGCCAGCTCGCCGACCGCCCGCGGCCCGGCCCGCAGCGCTTCGAAGATCGCGCGGCGCGACGGGTCGGCGAGGGCGGCCAGCTGGTCGCTTCCGTAAGTCGCCACGAACCGTAAGTTACGACTTACTGATGTAACCGTCAACCGGCACGCAGTGTTTCGGGGGTGTGAACGCGATATTGCGCAACGAACAACGGGTGAAAGCAACGATTCCCGGCTGAACTCTGCGTCTGCTGCCTCTAACCTGAACACATGACGACGTTCGCCGGCCGGGAGACCGCCGCCCCCACCGCCGCGAGCTTCATCGAGCTCGACGAGCGGTGGAGCACGCACAACTACCACCCGCTGCCCGTCGTGATCGCCGAAGCCTCCGGCGCCTCGGTGACCGACGTCGAAGGCAAGCCCTACCTCGACTTCCTCTCCGGCTACTCGGCCCTGAACTTCGGCCACCGCCACCCGGACCTGGTCGCGGCCGCCGTCGAGCAGCTCGGGCGCGTCACGCTGACATCGCGGGCGTTCCACCACGACCAGCTGGGGCTGTTCTGCCGCGAGCTGGCCGAGCTGACCGGCACCGAACTGGTGCTGCCGATGAACTCCGGCGCCGAAGCCGTCGAGTCCGCGGTCAAGATCGCCCGCAAGTGGGCGCACCGGGTCAAGGGCGTGCCGGACGGCACCGCGGAGATCATCGTCGCCGGTTCGAACTTCCACGGCCGGACCACCACGATCGTCTCGTTCTCGACCGACGAGACCGCCCGCGCCGACTTCGGCCCGTTCACCCCGGGCTTCGTCACGGTGAAGTACGGCGACGCGGCCGCACTGCGCGACGCGATCACCCCGCGCACGGCGGCGGTACTGCTGGAGCCGGTCCAGGGCGAGGCCGGCGTCATCGTGCCGCCGGAGGGGTATTTCGCCGACGTCCGCCAGGCCTGCGACGAGCACGGCGTGCTGCTGATCGCCGACGAGATCCAGTCCGGCCTGGCCCGCACCGGCACGGTGCTGGCGCTGGACCACGAGGGCATCCGCGCGGACGTCTACACGCTGGGCAAGGCCCTCGGCGGCGGCATCCTGCCGGTGTCCGCGGTGGCCGGCCGCCGTGAGGTCCTCGGCGTCCTGCAGCCGGGCGAGCACGGTTCCACGTTCGGCGGCAACCCGCTGGCCTGCGCGGTCGGCCGGGCGGTCGTGCGCCTGCTGGGCACGGGCGAGTTCCAGCAGCGGGCGACGGAACTGGGCGCCCACCTGCACGCGCGGCTCGGCGAGCTGGTCGGGCAGGGCCTGTCGGAGGTCCGCGGCCGCGGCCTGTGGGCGGGCATCGACATCGCCCCGGGCGGCCCGTCGGGCCGGGCGGCCTCGGAGGCGCTGATGGCGCGGGGCGTGCTGTGCAAGGAGACGCACGAGCGCACCCTGCGGGTGGCCCCGCCGCTGGTGATCACCCGCGACGAGCTCGACCGCGGCATCGACGCGATCGCCGAGGTCATCCGCCCCTGAAACCACCCGGACGCCGCCGGGTGAGCCTCCCGCCCCGGCGGCGTCCGGGAACACACGCACCTCGGCTGACCTGCGGGCCACCTCGGCGGCCGGGGAGCGCCCGCCCGCCAGGTCCGCCGCGGCCCGCCCCCCAATGTCGCGATCACCGCCCCACCGCGCGCGCTCGGGAGCACAACGTCCCCTTCGGACGTTGTGCCCGGTATGGGATCAGGGGAATGGGGAGAACGGCCGCTGGTCGGCACCGGCAGCGTCACGCCGGCCGAGCTGTTCGAACAAGGGAAGCGGCTCCGCGAGAAGACGCCGGCCGCACTGCACGACCACGCGGCCGCGGCGAAGAACCGGCCGGCACCGCGCGAGTACTTCGACGCCACCAACGCCGGGCGGCTGCCCGAGCTGACCGACCTGCGGCGGGAACGGATGCGCGCCTCGCCGTTCACGTTCTTCCGCGGCGCCGCCGGCCTGATGGGTGCCGACCTCGCCGGGACACCCTCGTCCGGCGTCACCGCTCAGCTCTGCGGTGACGCGCACGCCGCCAACTTCGGGCTCTACGGCACCCCCGAAGGCAAGATCGTCATGGACATCAACGACTTCGACGAGACCGTCCCCGGCCCGTGGGAATGGGACCTCAAGCGGCTCGCGGCCAGCCTCGTGCTCGCCGGCCGCGAAGGTGGCATCCGCGAATCGGGGTGCCGCGAAGCCGCCGAAGACGCCGTGAAGTCCTACCGCCGGACCATCCGCGCGCTCGCCGAGCTGCCGTTCCTCCGGAGCTGGAACGCGCTGCCGGACTCCTCGGTGCTGTCGAAAGCACGGGCCGACGAGCTGATCGACGACTTCGCCGACGCGGCCGAGAAGGCCCGCAAGAACGACAGCGCGAAGGTCGCCGCGAAGTGGACCGAGCGCGTCGACGACCACGAGACCGGCCTGGCCCGCCACCGGTTCGTCGCGGACCCGCCGGTGCTCACCCACGTCGACGCGGGGACCGCCGAAGCCGTCGCCGCCGGCCTGGTGTCCTATGTGGACACGCTGCGGGAGTCCCGGCGCACGCTGATCGCGCGGTACCGGCTCGCCGACGTCGCCTTCCGGGTCGTCGGCACCGGCAGCGTCGGCCTGCGCAGCTACGTCGCCCTGCTGCACGGCAACGACGACGAAGACCTGGTGCTGCAGGTGAAACAGGCCCAGCGCCCGGCCCTCGCGCCGTACCTCGACCTGCCCCCGGCCGCACACGAGGGACAGCGCATCGTCGACGGCGCCCGGCTGGTGCAGGCGGAGACCGACATCCTGCTGGGCTGGACCACGATCGACGGCGTCCCGTTCATCGTCCGCCAGTTCCGGAACCTCAAGGGCGACATCGACCCGTCGGAGCTCGAGAAGGACCACCTAGACGACTACGGCAGGCTGGCCGGCGCCTTGCTGGCCCGCGCCCACACGCGGTCGCTGCACCCGAAGCTGCTCGCGGGGTACTTCGCCGACGAGTCGGAGCTCGACGAGGCGATGGGCGCATACGCCGTGCGGTATGCCGACCAAACGGAAGCCGATCACGCCGCCTTCTCCCGCAACTGACGGACAGGTTGCCGGTCAACACTGGAGATCCACTTCGCCGTCGTGTTAGACGTGCCCGGACGAAGGAGGCGGCGTGGCGGATCTCAAGCGGCGGTCGGTGCTCACCGGAGCGGTCGCGACGGCCCTGGCGGCGAGCGCGCTCCCCGCGGCCGCGGCGCCCCGGAAGCGGGCGTTCCGGCTGGGCGTCAACTACACGCCGTCGACGCGCTGGTTCCACATGTGGGAGGACTGGCGCGAGGACGACCTGCGCCGTGACCTCGACGACATCGCCGCGCTCGGGCTCGACCACCTGCGGCTCATGCTGCTGTGGTCGGCCTTCCAGCCGGAACCCGCGCTGGTGAGCGGCGAGAAGCTCGACCGGCTGCACCGGTTCCTCGACCTCGCGGGCGCGGCCGGGCTGGACGTCGAGGTCACGGTGTTCAACGGCCACATCTCGGCCCGCTACTGGACGCCGAACTGGCTGCAGACCAAGCCCCAGCCGGTCAACTGGTTCACCGACCCGGCGGCCCTCGACGCGCAGCGGACGCTGTTGCGGGCCCTCGCCGAGCGGATCGGGCGGCACCCGCGCTTCCTCGGCTTCGACCTGTCGAACGAGCCGTACTACTACTGGGACGACTTCGCCGGCCTGTTCGTGACGCAGGCGCAGGCGGACGCCTGGGCCCGCACGCTGTGCGCCACCGCCGAGGAGGTGGCGCCGGGCAGGGAGCACACGGTCGGCTGCGACCGGGCGCCGTGGGACAACGGCACCCACTTCACCCGCCGCGGGCTCGCGGACGCCGGCAACGTGGTGGCGATCCACCCGTGGACGTCGTTCTCCGGCACGCTCGAGACCGACCCGCTCGGCGCGGTCGCGACGCACAACGCGGAACGCCTGATCCAGGTGGCCCAGGCGTACGCGACGGACCCGGCCCGCCGCGTCTGGATCCAGGAGGACGGCGCCGCGCCGTCGATCCACTTCAGCGACGCGACCCGCCCCCAGTACGGCGAGTGGCTGTCCCGGTCGATCCGCAACGCGGCCGCCAGTGCCCACACTCTCGGCTTCACGTGGTGGTGCTCCCACGACGTGAACTCCGCGCTGGTCCCGAACCTCAACCCCCTGGAGTACGACCTCGGGCTGTACACGAACGACCGGAAGCTGAAGCCGGCCGGCCAGGCGTTGAAGGCGCTGGTGGCGGAGTTCGACCGGACACCCCCGAACCCGGCCCCGCGCCCGGCGGCGATCGTGCTCCCGGACCTCTTCCCGACGTGGGGCAACGACCGGTTCTTCAAACTGGCGGCGGAAGGGAAGCGGGTGGCGTTCGTGCTGCAGAGCCGCGCTTCGGACGCGAACTACCTGAAGCAGCGGGGAATCACCGAGCTCATCAGCCTGTGACCAGCGCGGCGACGTCCGCCGCACACCCCCACGCCAAGGTGATGCCCGCTCCCCCGTGCCCGTAGCAGTGCACCACGTCGCCGACCCGTTCCAGCCGCACCGCGGGCCGGAACGGGCGCAGCCCCACCCGGGACCGCAGCACGGCGGCGTCCGCCAGGCGCGGCTCCAGTTCCCGGCAGCGGCGCAGGATGTCCGCCGTCACGGCCGGGTTCGGGTCGGTGTCCGCGCGGCCCGGCTCCTCCGTTCCGCCGCACACCACGTGGGTGCCGTGCGGGATCACGTACGTCACGCCCGGGCCGGTCTCGTCGACCACGAACTCCGGCAGGCCCGGGTCGGTCACGTGCACGACCTGGCCGCCGACCGGGACCATCGTGCGGTCGCCCGCCAGCGGTCCCGCGCCCAGGCCCGCCGCGTTGACCACCGGCCCCACCCCGGAAAGGGACGGCAACGGCCGGTATTCGACCCGCACGCCCAGCGCGACCACCTGCGCCAGCAGCCACTCCAGGTACACCGGCGTGTCCACCAGCGCCGTCGTGAACAGCAGCCGGTCGCCGTCGCGGACCGGGTCGATCATCGACCGCAGCCATTGCGGCTCCGGCTCGCCCGGGGCCCGCAGGACCCGGCCGCGGCGGAACCGCACCCCCGGCGCCTCCTGTGCCCGCAGCACCGCCAAGGTCTCGGCCGTCCACCGCGCGATCCGCTTGTCCGGGACGCGCACCGGCGGGTACAGCACCCCGCCCGCCACCGCCGAAGTCGACTCGCCCGGGCCGGCCGTCGCGACGACCGTCACGTCGTGGCCCGCACCGGCCAGCCGGTACGCGCAGCTCAGGCCGATGATCCCGGCCCCCGCCACCGTGATGTGCATCCGATCCTCCTCTCCCCGCATCGTGGCAGACGGCCATCCCACGAGAGCACGGCTACCCTCGCGCGGGTGAGGACGATCGCCGCCGTCTGCGGGCTGTTCGCGCTGCTGCTGGGCCTGCCGTTCGCCGGCGGGAGCACCCCCGGCGCGGTCGACGCCGCCGCCGCCGCGGCCGTCGGGCACCTGAGCCCCGGCGTGCTGCGGGTGCTCGTCTTCCCGACCGAGCCGTACCTGGTGCTCGCGCTCGGCCTGCTCGCGGTCTTCCTGTGCCTGCGCGCCGGACGGCGGCTGGAAGCCGGGCTCGCCCTGGCCGTGCCGGTGCTGGCCATCCTGCTGACGAGCTGGCTGCTCAAGCCGCTCTACGACCGGTGGAAGAACGACACCCTGGTCTACCCGAGCGGCCACACGGTGAGCCTGGTGGCGGTGCTGACGGTGCTCGTCCTGGTGACCCGCCGGGTCGTCGTGGCCGTGCTGGCCGCGGTGGCGCTGCTCGCCGCGGCCGCCGGGCTGGTCGGCATGGGCTACCACTACCTGACCGACGTCGTCGGCGGAACGCTCTTCGCCGTGGCGGTCGTGCTGGTCAGCTGGCCGGCACGGCGTCACGAGCCAGCGCCGTCAACCGGCTGACCGCGCGCAGGTACTTCTTGCGGTAGCCGCCGTCGACCATTTCCTCGGTGAACAGCGACGGCAGCGGCTCACCCGACACGACCAGCGGGATGGCCCGGTCGTAGAGCCGGTCGGCGAAGGCGACCAGGCGCAGCGCCACGTTCTGGTCCGGCGCCGGGTGGATGCCGCGCAGGTGCACGCGGGTGACGTCGTCGAGCAGCCGCCCGTAGCGCGACGGGTGCAGCTCCGCGAGGTGGGTGCACAAACTGTCGAAGTCGTCCACAGTGGACCCTTCGTGCGCCGCGGCCGACGCTTCGAGCTCCTCCGGCGAGACCGGCGGCGGCGCGTCCGGCAGGCCGCGGTGGCGGTAGTCCGGGCCGTCGACGCGGACCACGCCGAAGCGCGCCGACAGCGTCTGGATCTCGCGCAGGAAGTCCTCGGCGGCGAACCGGCCCTCGCCCAGCTTCTCGGGCAGGGTGTTCGACGTCGCCGCGATGAACACCCCGGCGTCCATCAGCTCCTGCAGCAGCCGGGTGACCAGGGTGGTGTCGCCCGGGTCGTCCAGTTCGAACTCGTCGATGGCCAGGATCCGGTGCGCCGACAGCCGCCGGACGGCCTCGGGGAAGCCCAGCGCCCCCACCAGGTGGGTCAGCTCGACGAAGGTGCCGTACGCCTTCGGGGACGGCGCCGCGTGCCACGTCGAAGCGAGCAGGTGGGTCTTGCCGACGCCGAACCCGCCGTCGAGGTAGAGCCCCATCGGCCCGGACGGCTCCGAAGAACCGCGAGCCCCGCCGAACAGCTTGAACCGCTTCTTCTCCTTGCGCGCCCCGACCTTGGCGGCGAACGCCGAGCACGCCTCGACCGCGGCGGCCTGGCTGGGCTCGTCGGGATTCGGGAGGTAGGTGTCGAACCGGACGGCGTCGAAGCGCGGCGGCGGCACCAGGGCGCCGATCAGCTCGTCGGCGGACAGCTCGGGACGGCGGCCGGTCAGGTGCGCGGGCATGGTCGCAGAGCCTATCCGCGCCCGCGGTACCGATCACCGGGTATATCCCCCGGTAGAGACGTGATTCACGCTCATGCTGGGATGATCGGGTGCAGCGTGTGTGGCCCGATCGGACGGGCGAACTGAGCGGTTCGGACCTCGAACAGGTCTACGGCTACCCCGAAGACCTGGACCGGCCCTGGGTGCAGGTGAACTTCGTCGCGTCCGCCGACGGTGCCGTCGAGATCGACACGACGTCCGCGGGGCTCTCGCACGCCGCCGACCGGAAGGTCTTCCTGCTGGGCCGTGACCTCGCCGACGTCATCCTGGTCGGTGCCGGGACGGCCCGCGCCGAGAACTACCGCGGGGTCGTCGCGGGCCCGAAACGCCTCGAACGCCGGCGCCGGCTCGGGTTCGGAGGAGTGCCGCCGATCGCCGTCGTGACGCGCACGGCGGAGCTGGACCCCGCTTCCCGGCTGTTCACCGAAACGGCCGTCCCGCCGATCGTGATCACGACGGACACTGCCGACACGCAAGCCCTCGAAGCCGCCGGGGCCGAGATCCTGCGGGCCGGCACCGACGACGTCGACGTGCGCCGCGCTCTCGACCTGCTCGCCGCCCGCGGGTTGCGCCGCGTCGACTGCGAAGGCGGGCCCGGCCTGTTCGCCCGGCTCGTCGCCGCCGACCTCGTCGACCAGCTGTGCCTGACCGTCGCGCCGCTGCTGGTGGCCGGGACCGCGGGCCGGATCGCCGCGGGCGCCGCACCCGCCGTGCCGCGCCGGCTCGCCCTGGCCTCGATCCTCGTCGAGGACGGCTTCACGCTCCTGCGCTACCGCCGGGACGCCGGGTGAGCGACGACGCCGAGCTGCTCGCCCGGGCCGCGGGCGGCGACCACACCGCGTTCGGCGCGCTGGTGCGGGCGCACACGCCCCGGATGTACCGGGTCGCGCTGCGGATCACCGGCAGCGCGGCCGAGGCCGAGGACGTCGTGCAGGAGGCGTGGCTGGCCGCGTGGCGGTCGCTGTCCGGCTTCCGGCAGGAATCGGCGGTGTCGACGTGGCTCTACCGCGTCGTCACCAACAGCGCGCTCGCCGTCCTGCGCCGCCGCCGTCCGACGGTTTCGCTCGACGACCCGGATCCGCAGTCCACTGTGGACAGCGCACTGCTCGCCGCCGCGGTGCCCGGGCCCGAGGGCCGGGTCGTGCGGGCCGAAGAGGTCGACGCGGTGCTGCGCGCGGTCGGCCGGCTGGAGGTGTCCCAGCGCGTGCCACTCGTGCTGCGGGAACTGGAAGGGCTGAGCTACGAAGAGGTCGCCGAAGTGCTCGACGTGAACGTCGGCGCCTTGCGCTCCCGGCTGCACCGGGCCAGGGTGGCGCTGCTCGCCGAGTTGAGGGAGCGGTGATGGCCCAGAGCGAGGACCCCGAGTCCGACCCCCGGTGGGACGCGGTGCGCGCCGCGGCCCGGCGCCGGGTGCCGACCCCGCCGGGCCTGGTCGAACGCGTCCTGCGGGCGGTCGCCCGCGGCCGCCGGACGGCGGTGGAGGTCCCCGGCGGCGCGGGCCGGCTGCGCGTCACCGAAGGCGTCGTCGACCGGCTGGCCCGGACGATCGCCGCGGACCGGGCCCCGTTCGGCGTGCGGATCTCGGCCGTCGCCGTCGAGGAGGACGCCGTGCAGGTGCTGGTGTCGGTGCGGTTCGGCATCATCGCCGACGCGGCCGCCGAAGCGCTCCGGCGGGAGATCACCGCCGAGCTGTCCCGGCAACTGGGTGTCGCTTCGGTGGTGAACGTGCACGTCGTGGACGTCCACCCGGGCTGAGATTACCCCGTTCGGGGAACCGACTGACCATTACCCCGTTCGGGGGACCTTGCGTGAGGGTTTGGCGCCGCCGGGCATCGTATGGGCGAGAACAGCCGAGAGGAGCCCGAACGCATGCACCCGGAACGGACCGAAAGCCCCGGCACGGTGACCCCGCTCAACGAGGAGGGCGCCGCCGGCCGCACCACCATCTCGTCGCTGGTCGTGCAGAAGATCGCCGGCCTGGCCACCCGCGAAGTCGCCGGCGTCCACACGCTCGGCGGCGGCGGGGTGTCCCGCGCGCTCGGCGCGCTGCGCGAGCGGATCCCCGGCTCCGGCACGGTGACGACGACCGGCGTGTCGGTCGAGGTGGGCGAGAAGCAGACGGCGATCGACCTCGACGTCGTGGTGGAGTACGGCGCCCGCATCACCGATGTCGCCCGCGCCGTGCGGCGCAACGTGATCACCGCGGTCGAGCAGATCACCGGCCTCGAGGTGATCGAGGTGAACATCGCCGTCAACGACATCTTCCTGCCGGGCGAGGAAGAACCCGAATCCACGCGCGTGGAATGAGCGACCGCGCGGCGTTCCGGGCGTTCGTCCGGGCGAACCACCCGGACGTGGGTGGCGACCCGGCGGAGTTCGCCGCGGGGCTCGCGCGGTTCCGCCGGCCGGATGCCCGCCACGACGCGCCGGTCACCTTCGTGGCCCACCGCCGCTCGAGCCGCGCCCGCCGGCGCGGTGCGGTGCTTTCCCGGGTGGCGCTCTTCGCCCGCCGTGGGGCGGCGGCCCTCCTGCCCCGCTTCCGCCGCCGCCCCTCGCGCGTGCGGTGACCTTCCGTCCAGTCCAAGGAGGACATGTGAACGCAACGCAGACCGGGCTCCTGGCCGGGCTGATCCTCGGCCTCGCCGCGACCCAGGGGTTCACCGCGTTCCTGGTGACCCTGGCCGTCGGCATCATCGGCCTGGTCGCCGGCCGGGTCCTCGACGGCGAACTCGACCTGGGCGAGCTGTTCGGCAAGGGCCGCGACAAGTGAGCCCCGTCCTGGACGTGCCCCGCGAGCTCGCCGAACCGGCCGAGCGCGGCACTCTGACCATCGGGCACGCGGTGGTCCGCAAGGTCGCCCAGCACGCGGCCGGCCAGGTCCCCGGCACCGCGCGCGACGGCAAGAAGGGCCCGAAGGCCAAGGTCGGCGGCCACGACAACGACGTCGACCTCGCCCTGGACCTGGCCCTGCGCTACCCGGCGGCGGTCCGCGCGGTCGTCGGCGACGTGCGCGCGAAGGTGGCCGAAGAGGTCGAGCTGCTCACCGGCTACCGCGTGCGGAGCCTGGCCGTGACGGTGTCCGCGCTGCTGCCGAACGTCGCGCCGAGGGTGCGGTAGCCGTGCGCCCGTTCGTCCGCATCCTCGCCACGCTGCTGGGCCTGGCCTTCGCCGCGGCCGGCGCGCTGCTGGCCCTGGAGGTCGGCTGGCACTGGTGGCGTCCGGAGTCGGCGCCGCTGCTGGTCCCGTGGCCGCGGTGGCAGGCCGGTCTGGCGTCGCTGGGCTGGGACGCCTACGCGGTGCGCGTCGGCGCCGGGGTGGTCGTCGCCGCCGGCTTGGTGCTCATCGGCTGCGCCCTCGCCGCGGGCAACCGCGCGGTCCGGCTGACCGACCCGGCCGGCGACGTCAGCGTCTCGACGTCCCCGCGGTCGCTGGCCCGGCTGGTCGGGCTGACCGTGCGCGCGCAGGACAACGTCGCGGGCGCGTCGGTCACCGCGAGCGCCCGCCGCGTCCGCGTCCGCGCGAAGAGCACCCTCGAAACGGAAGCCGAGCTGCGGCCGCGCCTGCTGGCCACGGTGTCGGCCCTGCTGGACGAGCTCCCCCTGATGCGGCGGCCGAAGGTGACGGTCGTCGTCGACTCGCCGAAGGACCGCCGATGAGCCGCTCGATCGCCACCAAGGCCCTTTCCCGGTCGTACACCGGCGAACGCACGCTGACGTTCCTCATCGGACTGCTCGCGTTCCTGGGCGGCGCGCTGGCCCTGGTGGTCGGCTTCGGCGCGCTGGGCGAGTTCCGCGGCCGCCGCCCGCTGCTCGACCCGCTCGCGCTCGAGTGGCTCGGTGCGCACGCGACCCCGGCCCGCATCGCCGCGATCGTGCTCGGCGTGCTGCTGCTGGTGCTCGGGCTGACCTGGGCCCTGCGCTCGCTGCGCCCGGAACCGCGTCCGGACCTGGACCTCGACCGCACGGAGGGAGCGGAACTGGTGGTCACGGCGGCCGCGATCGCCGGCGCGGTCCAGACGGACGCCGAGCACCTCGACGGCGTCAGCCGCGCCCGGGTCCGCGCGGTCGGTTCGCGGACGGCCCCGGCGTTGCGCATCACGCTGTGGCTGCACGAAGGCACCGACCTCAAGGCGGTGTGGTCGGGCCTGGACACCCGGGTGCTGACCCGGGCCCGCGAATCCCTGGGCCTGGAGTCACTGCCGGCCGCGGTCCGCCTGGAACTCGACACGAGCCCGGCCAAACGCGTGCGCTGAGCCGGGGTTTTCCGCAGAATGCGGGGCATGCCCCTACCGCTGCAGCCGCCGCTGAAGCCGATGCTCGCCAAGCCCGCCAAGGCCATCCCGGACGCCGGGGGCCTGCTCTTCGAACCGAAGTGGGACGGCTTCCGCTGCATCGTCTTCCGCGACGGCGACGAGCTGTACCTGCAGTCGCGCGCCGAGAAACCGCTCAACCGGTACTTCCCCGAGGCCGTCGCGAAGCTGCTGGACACCCTGCCGCCGCGGGTGGTCCTCGACGGCGAACTCGTCGTCGCGCGGGACGGGCGGCTCAACTTCGACGCGCTCACCGAACGGATCCACCCCGCCGAAAGCCGGATCACGCTGCTGGCCGGCGAGCAGCCCGCCGAGTTCGTCGCCTTCGACGTCCTCGCCCTCGGCGACGAGCTGCTGCTCGACGAACCGACGTCGGTGCGCCGGGAGCGCCTCACCGACCTGGCCGGCGACCGGTTCCCGCTCACTCCGGCCACCACCGACTCCGACACCGCGCGGCACTGGTTCGAGCTGTTCGAAGGCGCCGGCCTCGACGGCGTCATCGGGAAGCCGCTCGACGAGCCGTACACCCCCGGCAAGCGCGTCATGCTCAAGTACAAGCACGTCCGCACCGCCGACTGCGTGCTCGCCGGGCTGCGCTGGCACGTCGACGGCGGCCCCGGCGAACTCGTCGGCTCCTTCCTGCTCGGCCTGCACGACGAGAAGGGCGTGCTGCACCACGTCGGCACCGTCGGGTCGTTCCCCAAGGACCGCCGCCGCGAGCTCGCCGAAGAGCTCGCGCCGCTGATCACCGACGGCGAGGACCACCCCTGGGGCGGCCGGGCCACCGGCGAGGCCCAGCGCATCCCCGGCGGCGTCACCCGCTGGCGCGCCACCGAGCACGAGTGGGTGCCCCTGCGGCCCGAACGGGTCGTCGAGGTCGCCTACGAGAACACCGAGGGCGGCATGCCGTCGCGGTTCCGGCACAACGCGCGGTTCAAGCGCTGGCGGCCCGACCGCGAACCCGCTTCGTGCGATTACAGCCAGCTGGAGGAGCCGGCCCGCTACGACCTCGACGCCGTCTTCCGGGGCCAGGTGGTGCGGACCCGCTAACCCGCGTCCCACACCGGCCGTGCGAAGCTCGGCCTGCCCGTTGATCGACGTCCGACGTGAGGATCCCGCCCGTGCGCCGCCGCCGTACCCGTCTCCTGGCCGCGCTGCTCGCCCTGACCGCGGCCGCGGGCTGCGCCGCGGGTCCGTCGGTCCGCCCGGCGCTGGTCGAGAACGACGGGAAGACGACCGGCAGCACCCCCACCCGCACGCCCGGGGTCCCGCTGCCGCCGCTGGGCGAGCCGCAGTCGCCGACGTTGAAGTGGGCCGACTGCGACGACGACACCCGCCAGCGCATCGGCACCCCCGGCGTGCCGGACAGCCTGCACTTCACCTGCGCGCGCGTCACCGCGCCGCTCGACTCCCCCGGCGAGCCCCGGCGGTCGGTGGTGCGGCTGCTGGCGCTGAAGGTCGGCAGCGGGCCGGTGCCGCTGGTCGTGGTCAACGACGTCGACGGCGATCCGGGCACCGTGTACGCCGCGCGGTTGGCCGCGACGCTGCCGCCCGCGTTCCTGGAGAAGTTCTCCCTGATCGGCCTGGACCGGCGCGGCACCGGGCTCTCCGGCGCGGCGCAGTGCATCCCCGCCGACATCCGGCCCGACCTCATCGCCGTCGACCCGGCGCAGGGCGGCCTGGGCGACGTCCTGGACGCGGCCCGCAAGGCCGGCCAGCAGTGCGCCATCGAGCTGGACGACACCCAGACCGCGCTGGACAGCTGGCGCGGCGCGGGCGACCTCGACGAGCTGCGCAAGCAGCTGGGCATGGAGCGGCTGAACGCGCTCGGCCACGGCGACGGCTCGAAGGTGCTGGCCGAGTACGCGGTGCGGTTCCCCGGCCAGGTCGGGCGCGTGGTCCTCGACGGCGTGCCGGACCCGGGCGCCGACACGGCCGCGGTCCTCGACGCCGTCGCCGCCGGTGCTCAGTCCACATTGGACGCCTTCGCGGCGGACTGCGCGGCGCGGCGCTGCGCCCTCGGCGACCCGAAGGCGGCGCTTTCGGCGGTCACCGACCAGCTGCGGCGCACGCCGGGGTCGACCGGCGAGGGGGTCACGTTCGGTCCGGGCATCGCGCTGTTCGCCGTCTACTCGGGACTTTCGCAGCGGTCGCGGTGGCCGGAACTGGCCGACGCGATCGCCGCGGCACGCTCGGGCGACGTCGGCCCGCTCTCGGCGTTCGCGGCGCCGGTGCTGCGCGACACGCGCGCCCAGCCGTCCCGGATCGACGCGACGATCGCGACCCGCTGCAATGACAGCCAGACCCGCCTCTCGGCCGACCAGCTCGACCAGGTCGTGGCCGGGATGCGCGGCAAGTACCCGCAGTTCGGCGCGGTCGTCGCCCAGCAGCTGGCCTGGTGCGGCCCGTGGCCGGTGCGCACCGAGCCGCTGCCGGCGCCGGGCGCGCCGGGCGCCCCGCCCATCCTGGTCGCGGCGACGGCGACCGACCCGGTCACGCCCCAGGTCGGCAGCACCCGCGCGGCCGACCAGATGCCGTCCGCGGTGACGATCACCTGGCAGGGCGCGGGCCACGGCGCCCTCGGCGTCTCCCCCTGCGTCACGGACGCGGCCCGCGCGTTCCTCATCGACGGCAAGATCCCCGCCGACGGCACCCTCTGCCCCGCCTGACCCCGTAACTCACGTGATCAGACCCGGATCCCGCGTGATCAGAGCCGTAACTCGCGTGATTGAAGCCGGATCTCACGAGTTACGGGCTCAATCACGCGAATTCCGGCTTCAATCACGCGGGTTACGGGCTCAATCACGCGGGTTGCGGGTGTTGAGGCGGGCGGCTTGGCGGGTCAGGTGGTCGACTTCGGCGAGGCTGGCCGCCTTGGCGGCGGCCTCGGCGTACAGCTTGGCCGCCGTTTCCAGGTCGCCGTCGCGCTCGTGGAGGTAGGCCGACACCGCCGTGTGGCGCGGGACCGTGGCGTCCACCTCGGCGAGTGCCGCGAGGCCGGCGCGCGGGCCGTCCGCTTCGCCGACGGCGACCGCGCGGTTGAGCCGCACGACCGGGCTGCCGGTGAGGCGCACCAGCTCGTCGTACCACTCGACGATCTGCACCCAGTCCGTCTCCGCCGCGTCCTGCGCGTCGGCGTGCAGGGCCGCGATGGCGGCCTGGGCCTGGAACTCGCCCAGCCGGTCACGGGACAGCGCCCGCTGCAGGATCGCCACGCCCTCCGCGATCAACGTCGTGTCCCAGCGGGACCGGTCCTGCTCGGCCAGCGGGACCAGGGCGCCGTCGCCGGTCGTGCGGGAGGCCCGCCGGGCGTGGTGCAGCAGCATCAGCGCCAGCAGCCCGGCCACCTCCGGGTGGTCGATCGACGCCGCGAGCTGCCGGGTGAGCCGGATGGCCTCGGCGGCGAGGTCGACGTCCCCGGAGTAGCCCTCGTTGAACACCAGGTAGAGCACCCGCAGCACGGTCGCGACGTCGCCGGGCTGGTCGAACCGCACCCCGGACACGGTCCGCTTGGCGCGGCTGATGCGCTGCGCCATGGTCGCCTCGGGCACCAGGTACGCCTGCGCGATCTGCCGCGTGGTCAGCCCGCCGACGGCCCGCAGCGTGAGCGCGACCGCGGACGACGGCGTCAGCGACGGATGCGCGCACAGGAAGTACAGCTGCAGCGTGTCGTCCACGGCCGCCGCGGGCCCGGGCGCCACCTCGGCGTCGACGACGTCCTCGCGCTTGCGGCGGGCGACCTCCGCCCTGGTCGCGTCGAGGAACTTCCGCCACGCCACGGTGACCAGCCAGCCCTTGGCGTCCCGGGGCGGGTCGGCCGGCCAGACGCGCAGCGCCTCGACCAGGGCTTCCTGGACGGCGTCCTCGGCCGCCGCGAACTCGGCGCCGCGGCGGACGAGGACGGCCAGGACACCCGGGGTGAGGCTGCGGAGCAGGGCTTCGTCCACGAGCTCAGCCGGTCCGCTCGGCCAGCTCGACGATGATCCCCTCGGGGCCGCGGACGTAGCAGAGCTTGAAGCTGTCCTCGTACCGCACCAGCTCGCCGACGAGCTCGGCGCCGTGCGCCTTCAGCCGCTCCAGGACGTCTTCGATGCCCGCCACCTCGAACAGGATGTGCCGCAGGCCGGGCACGTTCGCCGGCGCCTGCGGATCGCCCGCCGCCCCCTCGGGCGTGCGGTACCGGATCAGCTCCAGCTTCCCGTGGCCGTCCGGCGTCCGCAGCATCGCCATGTCCGACCGGACGCCGTCCAGCCCGACGATCCGGTCGACCGCCCGGCCCTCGGTCGTCATCTCCGCCTCCACCTCGAGGCCGAGCTCGGCGAAGAACGCCTTCGCGGCCTCGAGGTCCCCGACGACGATGCCGACGTGCTCCAGCCGTGGCAGCACCATGGTGTCCCCCGTCATTCCGTGATGGTGGGCGGCGCGGTCATGAACGGCCGCAGCTCGAGCCACTCGTGGATCGGCTCCCCGTTCGGGCCCGGCGCGGCCGACAGCTCCGCGGCCAGTTCGAGGGCCCGCTCGTAGCTGTCGACGTCGATCACCGTCCAGCCGGCGATGAGGTCCTTGGTCTCGGGGAACGGGCCGTCGGTGACCGGCGGCTTCCCCTCGCCGTCGTAGCGGACGAACGTCCCCTCCGGGGAGAGGGCCTGGTGCTCGACGAACTCGCCGGTGGCCACCAGCTTGTCCCCGAAGTCCTGCATGTACTTGATGTGCGCGGAGACCTCCTCCGGCGTCCACTGGTCGATCGTCGTGTCGCAGTTGGCCGGGGCCGGCGCGCCGCGGTAGTGCTTCAGCAACAGGTACTTGGCCATCGTGGTGCTCCCTCGGTGTCGGACGGCCCATTCTGGCCGCTTCCACCCCGGGGACGGAGCCGGTTCCGGGTTCTCGACATCGCCGGCGAGAAAATTCGCGGCCGCCTCCTTGAAGGGGGCGGCCGCGAACGGATCACTGCCGGTAGGACTCCACCTCGGAGACCGGCCGGGCCGTGGCGTCGTCCGGGTTCTCGTGGAACTCCGTCTTCGCGCGCCGCTGGCGCAGCAGGTCCCAGCACTGGTCGAGCTGCTGCTCGACCGCGGTGAGGCGGTCCTTGTCGCCGCCGCTCAGCCCCACGCCGACCGAGCGCGACCGGAGCTCGTGCTCCTCCGCGATCAGCTCGTCGATCCGGCCCAGGATTTCGCCGTCGGCCATCTGTTCCTCCTCTTCGCGGGTGCGCTCGTGCAGACGCTACCCCGGCCCCGGGAATTCCCGCCGGGTGCGGATCGTTGACCAGGGCATGAGCACCGTTGAGCTGACCGCCGAGAACTTCGACCAGACGGTAACCGACAACGAGTTCGTCCTGATCGACTTCTGGGCGAGCTGGTGCGGGCCGTGCCGCCAGTTCGCGCCGGTCTACGAGAAGGCCTCCGAGAAGCACGACGACATCGTGTTCGCGAGCGTCGACACCGAAGCGCAGCAGCAGCTCGCGGCCGCCTTCGACGTCCGCTCCATCCCGACGCTGGCCATCATCCGGGACAAGACGCTCATCTACGCCCAGCCCGGCGCGCTGCCCGAAGCCGCCCTCGAAGACCTGATCAAGCAGGCCCGCGAGGTCGACATGGACGAGGTCAAGCGCAAGGCCGCCGAAGCCGAGGCCGAACAGGCCTGACCACCACCACACGGCGAAGGCCGCCCCCGCGGGGGCGGCCTTCGCCGTGTCTCAGGAGCGGGTGGCGAGCCCGCGCAGGAAGAACGCCAGGTTCGCCGGGCGCTCGGCCAGCCGCCGCATGAAATAGCCGTACCACTCGTCGCCGTAGGGCACGTAGACGCGCATGCGCGCCCCCGAGGCCGCGATCCGGGCCTGCTCCTCCGGCCGGATGCCATAGAGCATCTGGAACTCGTGGTCGTCGTCGGTCCGGCCGTTCTCTTCGGCCAGCGCGGCGGCGATTCCGATCATCCGCGGGTCGTGCGAGGCCACCATCGGGTAGCCCTCGCCGGCCATCAGGACACGCAGGCAGCGGACGTAGGACTTGTCCACTTCGGACTTCTCCGGGAACGCCACCGACTCCGGTTCGGCGTAGGCGCCCTTGCACAGCCGCACCCGGGAACCCGGACCCGACAACGAGCGGCAGTCCTGCTCGGTGCGCCGCAGGTAGGCCTGCAGCACCGCGCCCACCCACGGATACTCGCCGCGCAGCTCCTTCAGGATGCCGAGCGTCGAGTCCGTGGTGGTGTGGTCCTCCATGTCGAGCGTCACGGTGGCCCCGACCGCCTCGGCCGCCGCACAGATCTTCCGCGCGTTCTCGAGAGCGACGTCCTCGCCGTTCGCCGGCAGGAACTGCCCGACCGCCGACAGCTTCACCGAGACGTCCGCGCCCTCGGCCAGGCCTTCCGCGGCCAGCGCGGTCAGCACCGACTCGTAGGCCGCCACCGTCGCCGCCGCCTGCGCGGCGTCGGTGGTGTCCTCGCCCAGGTGGTCGAGGGTGATCCGGCGGCCGTCGGCGGCCAGTTCCCGGGCCACGCGGACGGCGTCGGCGGTCTCGGACCCGGCGACGAACCGGCGCACCACGGAGCGCGTGGCGGGCACGGCCTCGACGAGCTTCCGGATGCCCTTCGAGCGGGCGGCGGCGAGCAGCGGGGCACGCAGCATGACGGTCTCCCTCTCAGCCCTGGTGCGGGTAGCGCACGCTGGTCGGCGGCACGAACGTCTCCTTGACCGAGCGGGGGCTCGTCCAGCGGAGCAGGTTGAAGATCGAGCCGGCCTTGTCGTTGGTGCCCGAGGCCCGCGCGCCGCCGAACGGCTGCTGGCCGACGACGGCGCCGGTCGGCTTGTCGTTGACGTAGAAGTTGCCCGCCGAGAACTTCAGCGCCTCGGACGCCTTGGCGACGGCGGTGCGGTCGTTGGCGATCACCGCGCCGGTCAGCGCGTACGCGGCGGAGGAGTCGATCAGCTTCAGGACGTCGTCGAAGCCGCCGTCCTCGTAGACGTGCACCGACAGGATCGGGCCGAAGTACTCGGTCGAGAAGATCTCGTGCTTCGGGTTGTCCGACACGAGGATCGTCGGCTTCACGAAGTAGCCGACGCTGTCGTCGGCCGTGCCGCCGGTGAGGACCTCGACGGAGGCGTCATCCTTCACGCGGTCGAAGAGGTCGGCGTGCTTGGTGAACGCCCGCCGGTCGATGACCGCGCCGCCGAAGTGCGACAGGTCGGTGACGTCGCCGTAGGACAGCGCCTCGGTCTCGGCGACCAGGCCGTCCTTCAGCTCGTTCCAGACGCTGCGCGGGATGTACGCGCGCGAAGCGGCGGAGCACTTCTGGCCCTGGTACTCGAACGCGCCGCGGACCAGGGCGGTGCGCAGGACGTCGACGTCGGCGGAGGCGTGCGCGAGCACGAAGTCCTTGCCGCCGGTCTCGCCGACCAGCCGCGGGTAGCCGCGGTAGCCCGCGATGTTCGCGCCGACCGTGCCCCACAGGTGCTGGAAGGTCGCGGTCGAGCCGGTGAAGTGGATGCCGGCCAGGTCGCGGTGGGTCAGGGCGACCTCGGAGACGGCCTTGCCGTCGCCCGGCAGCAGGTTGATCACGCCCGGCGGCATCCCGGCCTCTTCGAGCAGCCGCATGGTCAGGTGCGCCGCGAACGACTGCGTCGGCGACGGCTTCCACAGCACGGTGTTGCCCATCAGCGCGGGCGCGGTCGGCAGGTTGCCGGCGATCGCGGTGAAGTTGAACGGCGTGATCGCGTAGACGAACCCTTCCAGGGGCCGGTGCTCCATCCGGTTCCACACGCCCGGCGAGCTGATCGGCTGCTCGGCGAGGATGCGGCGGCCGAACTCGACGTTGAAGCGCCAGAAGTCGGCGAGCTCGCAGGCGGAGTCGATCTCGGCCTGGGTCGCGGTCTTGGACTGGCCGAGCATGGTGGCCGCGTTGAGCGTGGCGCGCCACTTGCCGGTGAGCAGGTCGGCGGCGCGCAGCAGGATCGCGGCGCGGTCGTCGTAGGACAGCGCGCGCCACTCCGGCGCGGCCTTCGCCGCGGCGGCGATGGCGTCGGTGGTGTCCTGCTGGGTGGCGCTGTGGATGGTGCCGAGGACGTGCTTGTGGTGGTGCGGCTGGACGACGTCGATCTTCTCGCCGCCACCGGGGCGCTGCTCGCCGCCGATGGTGACGGTCAGGTCGACCGGTTCCGCCTGGCCCAGCCGCTTGAGCGCACCCTCGAGTTCCGCGCGCTCAGCGCTGCCCGGCGCGTAGGTCAGCACCGGCTCGTTCGTCGGGGCGGGGGTCTGGGTCACGGCGTCCACGGCGGCTCCTCTGCTCTGTAGTCCAGATGCCCCGAACGGTAACTCCGGACACGCTCCGGAGGCTTGTTCGATCGGCTAAAATCGCTCGTATGATCTTGGCCGATCGGATAACGCCGCCGTGACATCGCTGCGCCACGTCCTGGCGACGCTCGGCGAGCCGCTCGTCGAGGTCGTCGTGGCGCCGCACGGCCTCGGCGTCGCCGTCACCGACGTCGTGATCCTCGACCCGGAGGACCCGTTGGAGGCCTCCCCCGGCGACCTGGTGCTGGTGATCGGCGCGCGCGGCCGGGCGGCGGCGCCGGCCATCCGCGCGGCCGGGCGCGGCGGCGCGGCCGCGGTGGCGGTCAAGGGCGCGACGGGTGCCGAGGTGGCCGCCGACGCGGGCGTCGCGCTGCTGACGGTCGGGTCGGAAGCACGCTGGGAGCAGGTGGAATCGCTGGCCCGCGGCGTCGTCGAGGCGGCCCGGGCGGGCGGTGAGGCGGCCAGCGGCGAGGTCCTCGGCGACCTGTTCGCCCTGGCCCAGACGATCGCGACGCTCACCGGCGGCCTGGTCAGCATCGAGGACACGGCGAACCGCGTGCTCGCGTATTCGCGGGCGGGCGACGAGGTCGACGAACTGCGGCGGCTGTCGATCCTCGGCCGCGAGGGGCCGGAGCGCTACCTCGCGATGCTCCGCGAATGGGGCGTCTACCAGCGGCTTCGTGCCGGGGAAGGGATCGTCCGGATCGACGAGCGGCCCGAGCTGGGCATCCGCCGCCGCATCGCGGCCGGCATCCACGCGGGCCAGCAGCCGCTGGGCACGATCTGGGTCCAGGAGGGCGCGCAGCCGCTCACCGAGCGGGCCGAGACGGCGCTGCTCGGCGCGAGCCGCACCCTGGCGCCGCAGTTGATCCGGGCGCGCACGCTGCCGAGCCCGGAACTGCGGCTGCGCGAGGACCTCCTGGCGAGCCTGCTGGAAGGCCGGCTGGACGCGGAGTCCGTCGCCGACGACATCGGCGCGGACCCGGCGCGGCCGGCGCAGGTGCTGGCATTTTCCCTGGACCGGTCGGACAACCGGCAGCTGCGGCGGGCCGAGCTGGTCCACCTGATCGCCGTGCACACGGCGGCCTACCGGCGCAGCGCGCTGGTGAGCGTGATCGGCGGCCGCGTCTACGCGCTGCTGCCGGACCTGCCCGAGCACTCGGACGCGGCGGTGCTGGCGCTGGCCCGCGAAATCGCGGCGACGGCCCGCCGTCACCTGGACGTCCCGGTCCGCGCGGCCCTCGGCGGCGTGGTCCCCCGGCTGTCGGAGGCGGCGGCCTCCCGCGGCGACGCCGACCGCGTCCTGGCGGCGATGACACGCGGGCACTGGGCGGCGGACGTGGCGTCGCTGGCCGACGTCCGCGCCGAGGTGCTGCTCTCGGAGGTGCTGGCCTACCTGGGGTCGCAGCCGCGGATCCGCGACCCGCGGCTGACCGCGCTGGTGGAGCACGACACCGAGCACGGCGGCATCCTGGTCCCGGCCGTCCTGGCCTGGCTGAACGCGTTCGGCGACGTCCGCGCGGCGGCCCGGGTGCTCAACATCCACCCGAACACGGTCCGGTACCGCGTCCGGCGCGCGGCGGAGGTGTCCGGAGTGGACTTCGACGACCCGGCCCAGCGCCTGTTAACTCAGCTGCAGCTTCGGTTGTGAAGCTGCTAGCTTCGCGCGCGTGGATCTCTTCTCGCGCACGTGGGCGGCGTTGCGCGCCGCGGTCGCTTCCCTCCCCGCTTCGGCGTTTTCCCAGCCCTCGGGCTGCCGCGGGTGGCTGGTCCGGGACCTGGTCTGCCACCTGGTGATCGACGCGCAGGACGTGCTGATCACCCTCGCCACCCCGGCGTCCTCGGCGTTGACGCACGACGCGATCACGTACTGGGCGGTGTCGTCGTCGCTGCCTTCGGGTGAGGACCCGCTGTCGGCGCTGATCGTCCGCCTGGCGGCGGCGTACGAGGACCCGGAACTGCTGAAGTTCCACCTGGACGACGTGGGCGCGGCGGCGGGCCGCGCGGCGGACCTGGTGGACCCGGGAGAGCGGGTGTCGACCCAGGAGATGGTCCTGACGGCGGGCGATTACCTGTCGGCGTACGTGCTGGAGTGGACGTTGCACCACCTGGACCTGGTGGCGCACGTGCCGTCGGTGCCGGGCCCGCCGGCGGAGGGGCTGGCGCGGACCCGGGTGATGCTGGAGAAGATCGCGGGAGCGGAGTTCCCGGCGTCGTTCTCGGACGAGGACGTCCTGCTGGTCGGGACCGGCCGGCGTGCCGCCACGGACGAAGAGACGGCTTCGCTGGGCGAACTGGCCGCGCGGCTGCCGCTGGTGCTCGGGTGAGGCAGGGCGCCCTGCCTCACCCGGCTCACCTCACGCCCGCACCAGGCTGAACCGGCGCCGCTCGACGTCGATCTGCTCGATGCGGACCGACAGCCGCGTTCCGGCCTGCGGGGCTTCGTTCGTCACCAGCAAGCCGTGGATGCCGTCGGCGACTTCGACGAACGCGCCGAACGGCACCACCCGGGTCACGACGCCGTCGAGGACGCCGCCCTCGGCGTGGGCCGCCACGAACTCCTGCCATGGGGTCATGCGATTTCACCTCCTTCCCGCGCACGTCCCGATCAGGACAGTCGCGCGGAGGCGGCGGGCCGCGGGCCCGCCCGGAGGTCACGGATCAGCCGGGTACCCCGTCTGCTCACGGCTCGAGGCCGACCCGGCAGTCACCCCGGAACCATACCGGAATTCGCCGTCGAAATTCCCTGACCCGATATCCGCGGATCAGGAAATAGGCTCACGCTGCCCCGCCAGTTCGGCGAGCGCGGCGAAAGAATCGAGCCGGGCGGATTGGTCGTGGGCGGCGGTCGTGGCGAGGATTTCGTCGGCGTCGGCGAGCGCGACCAGCCTTCCCAGCCGCTCCTCGACCTCGGCCGGCGTCCCCCAGAGCTGACCGTCCACAGTCTCCTCGAGCCGCTTGCGTTCGCGATCGGTCATCGGCGCCGCGAGGACCTCGCCCGGCGGGTCCAGCGGCGGGAAGACGCCGTGGGAGCGCGAATACACCGTCGCCCAGGCTTCCGAGACGAGCAGCCGGCGCGCGGCCGCCGCCGAGTCCGCCACCGCGATCGCCGTCGACACCACCACGTACGGCTCGCGCGCCCACTCGGACGGCTGAAACCCGTCCCGGTACCGCGTCACGGCTTCGGCGAGGGCCGGTTCGCCGCGCACCGGGGCGATCACCAGCGGCAGCCCGAGCTCCGCGGCGAGGTCCGCGCCCGACCCGGTGGCCAGCAGGAACGGCGGCACGCGCAACCCCTCGGCCGGGTAGGCGTGCACCCCGCGGTGCTCGCCCGCGAAGAACCCGAGCAGCGCACGGACCTGCGCCCCGAAGCCGTCGGCCGCTTCCTTGCCGTGGCCCAGCGCTTCGCGAACGCCGGCGGTGAACCCGACGGACCGGCCGAGTCCCATGTCGATCCGGCCCGGGTGCAGCGCTTCCAGGACGCCGAACTGCTCGGCCACGACCAGCGGCCGGTGGTTCGGCAGCATCACACCCCCGGTCCCGACGCGGATGCGGCTCGTCGCCCCCGCGACGGCGGCGGCCAGCACGGTCGGCGCGGACCCGGCGACGCCCGGCACGCCGTGGTGCTCGGACACCCAGAACCGGTGGTACCCCAGCCGTTCGATGTCGGCGGCGAAGGCGACGGTGTCCCGCAGCGCCTGCGCGGGCCCGCGGTGCCGCCGCACGGGCGAACGGTCGAGCACGGAGATCCTCACGCCGGGTGCAACGCCCGGCGTCCGGCGGGATTCCCGTCAGGGACGCCAGCGCTCGCTGTACTCCGGGTGGTCGGCGTAGGGCAGGGCCAGCAGGCGCAGCGTCAGGCACCAGTTGGAGCCGGCCTCGTCGGCGGGCACGTGGCAGGTCTCACACCAGTATTCGCTGCCGTAGAGCGGAAAACCGGGCACCTTCTCCGACACCGTGGTGCGGTGGGCGAGCAGGATCCGCCGGGTCGCCTCGATCTCGTTGATCATCTGGTTGACCACGTCGAGTTCGAGATCGGTCAGCCCGCGGATCTTCTGCTCCACGGCGACCTTCGTCTCGCCGCGGTTCATCGCCTCGCCGGCCTTGGCCTTGTTGACGGCCTGCATGATCAACGCCTGCCGCGCGCCCACCCGCGCCGCGAGGAAAGCGATCAGGTCGTCCACGAACGGCCTCCTTCCTCGAACCCGCTCCCCGATGGCCCCGGGGAGTCGTCGATTCGGGACCGCACGTTACGCCGTCGGAGACCAAGATCGTGACATCGAGATCGGCCGTGCAACATTTGTGACCCGAAAGGCGACAGCGGGCGCTTGGGTGATCACTGCGCGTTCGGATTCGTTCTTTCGGCGGAACGTAATTGCCCCGCGTGATGCCGTATTCAGTGAGGACTGCCACGGCTGTGGTCGTGGTTACAGCTCGTGCCGGAAAACGGTCTCGTCCGTGTCACTCCGTAACGCCGGGCGCCGCCGCCGCGTCTGTCCCCGCAGCACAGTCACGGAGGTGGTCATGTCCGTTCCGGCTTCACCCGGCCCGCAGGTGCCGTACTTCCCGCCGGTCGCCCCGCGGCCCCCGCGCCGGAAGTGGCCGTGGGTGGTGGGGGTGCTGACCGTGCTGACCGCCCTGGCCGCAGGCATCGTGCTGGCGCTCGCCTACAGCAAGAGCTCCGTCAGCCCGTGCCTGGACCGGTCGCAGCACGCCCCGTGCGCCGGCCCCGGCGGCACGTGGATTTCCGCCGATGGTGCCGCCCGGCCGCGTGATGCCGCCGCGCCCGCCACCACGAGCCCGTCGATCCCCGCGTTCGCCGTTCCGGCGACGACGGAACCCGCTCTGCCCGAACCCACGGCGAAGGACTACTCGGTCGACCTCGCCATCCAGTCCAAGCAGTGTTTCGGCTCGGCGGGGTGCAACGTGGTCGTCGAGCCGAAGCTCAACTTCCTCGGCGCGAGCACCTTGCTTTGGGAGTGCGACCTCACCTACAGCATCTCGGGCGACACGTCCGGCGAACTCATCGAGACCGCCTACGCCGAGGGCGGCAGCTCCTACCGCGTCTCCCGCACCAGCCTGACCACCAAGAACGGCAAGGTCGTCCCGCAGGCGACCGTGACGGCGGTCAGCTGCCGCAAGCCGTAAGAATCAGTCGGGACGGGCCTTGCTCGGCTGGACCCGCTTCGGCTCGCCCGGCATCTTCGGGTAGTCCGGCGGGTACGGCAGGTCGCCCAGCCCGTGGTCACGCAGGTCGCGCTCGTACCACTCCAGCGCCGTCTCCAGCCCGAACGGCGTCTTGTCCATCGCCGCGTGCAGGTCGCCGTGCTCGTCCAGGAACGCCGGGATCGTCAGGACGTCGAAGTCGTCCGCGTCCACCTCGCCCAGCAGGTCCCACGTCACCGGCGTCGACACCGTGGCCCTCGGTGTCCCCCGGACCGACCACGCCGAAGCCACCGTCCGGTCCCTCGCCGCCTGGTTGTAGTCCAGGAACACGCGGCCGCCGCGCTCCTCCTTCCACCAGGAGGTCGTCGCCTTGGCCGGGATCCGGCGCGCCACCTCGCGGCCCAGCGCGATCACCGCGTGGCGGACCGCCACGAAGTCCCACTCCGGCCGGATCCGGACCAGCACGTGCACCCCGCGGCCGCCCGAGGTCTTCGGCCAGCCCGTCAGGCCCGCGTCCGCCAGGACCTCGCGGACCACCATGGCCACCTCGACCGCGTCCGCGAAGCCGGCCCGGTCCGGCGGGTCGACGTCGATGCGGAGCTCGTCCGGGTGGTCGGCGTCGGACCGGCGGACCGGCCACGGGTGGAAGTCGAACGTGCCCAGGTTGGCCGCCCACGCGAAGACCGCCGGCTCGGTCGGGCACACCTCCGCGGCCTTGCGGCCCGACGGGAACGTGATCTCGGCCGTCTCCACCCACGACGGCGCGCCCTTGGGCACGCGCTTGGCGTAGAACCAGTCGCCCTCGACGCCGTCGACGTAGCGCTTCAGCGTCGTCGGGCGCTCGCCGATCGCGCGCAGCAGCGGGGCGCCGACCGTGATGTAGTGCTCGACGACCTGCCGCTTCGTGATGCCGCGCTGGGGGAAGTACACCTTGTCGGGGCTCGAGACGCGGACCGTGCGCCCGCCCACCTCGTACTCGACCGGGTCACCGTTCTTGGGCATGCGGCCACGCTAGCGCCCGCGACCCCGCCCGGTAGGCTCGAACAGGTGTCCGGCCGCACCAAGCTGATCGTCGCGCTCGCCGTGCTCGGCGGGTTCGCGGCGGCCGCGGTGCTGCTGCCGATCCCCGGTCCGGCCGAGCTGCGGGCCTGGGCCGCCACCACCGGCCCCGCCACCCCGCTCGTGCTGCTCGTCGCCTACTCGCTGCTCACCGTGGCGCCCATCCCGCGGACGGTGTTCAACCTCGCCGCCGGCCTGCTCGTCGGCACCGCGGCCGGGATCGCGATCGGCCTGGTCGCCACCACCATCGCGGCCGGCCTCTCCTTCGGGCTGGCCCGGCTGCTCGGCCGCGACCTGGTCACCCGCCACCTGCACCGATCCGCCGTCCGCACGGTCAACGACCGCCTCTCCGGCGGCGGCGTCCTCGCCGTCACGTCGCTGCGGCTGATCCCGGTGGTGCCGTTCGCGCCCTTCAGCTACCTCTGCGGGGTGTCCTCGGTGCGGCTGGTCCCGTACCTGACCGGTACGCTGCTCGGGAGCGTGCCCGGCACGGTCGCCGTGGTGGTCCTCGGCGACGCGCTGACCGGCGACACGCCGCCCGCGCTGCTCGCCTGTTACGGCGTGTTCGCGCTGGCCGGAGCGATCGGCCTGGTCAAGGTGTTCAAGAAGCGGGCACCGGCCGAACCGCAGCCCGCCGGACAGGCTGGCTGACGCGAAGAGCACGCGGCCGACCGCTACACTCGATCGGGTGCGCGAAGCGGTAACGCGCTGAGCAGGGCCACCACCACCGGGAATTTCGTCAGGAGCAGTCGCCATCGACACCGGTCAGCTGATCGCGGGGCACTACCGCCTCGTCGAGCACATTGGTAGCGGTGCCATGGGTGTCGTGTGGCGCGCGACCGACGTGCGCCTCGAACGCACCGTCGCGATCAAGCAGATCCTCCCGCAGCCGGGCGTCTCCGAGACCGAACGCGACAACATGCGTCAGCGCGCGATGCGCGAGGCCAAGAACGCGGCCCGGTTCCAGCACCCGAACGCCATCGTGGTGTTCGACATCGCCGAGCACAACGGCGACCCCTGCCTGGTGATGGAGTACCTCGACGGGCCCAGTCTCTCCACGATCCTGGCCGAGGAGGGCACGCTGCCGCTCGGCCGGGTGGCCCGGATCGGCGAGCAGGTCGCGTCCGCGCTGGTGGCCGCCCACCGCGCCGGGATCGTGCACCGCGACGTCAAGCCGGGCAACATCCTCATCGACCAGACCGGCACCGCGAAGATCACCGACTTCGGCATCTCCCGCGCGGCCGGCGACATGACGCTGACGGCGACCGGCCTGATCGGCGGCACCCCGGCGTACCTGGCGCCCGAGCTGGCCCGCGGCGCCGACCCGGTGCCCAGCTCCGACGTCTTCGCCCTCGGCGCCACCCTCTACCAGGCGATCGAAGGCACCACGCCGTACGGCAACACGACCAACCAGCTCGCGCTGCTCTACGCGGCGGCGAACGGCCAGATCAACCCGCCGGTGCAGGCGGGCGGGGCCACCGCGCTGCTGATGAGCCTGCTGCGCAGCGAGCCGGGCGAGCGGCCGAGCATGGCCGAGGCCCGCGAGCGGCTGGCCGCACTGGCCCGCACCGAGCCCGGCGGCATGACGGCGTCCCCGCCGCTGCTCTCCGGCGGCGCGGGCCGCAAGCCCGCCGCGTCCACCGAAGACGGCGAGCGGCCGCCGTGGCAGCGGACGGCGAACAAGGCGCCCTCGTCCCCGCCGGTCGGCACGCCCGTGCCCGCGAACAAGGCAGCTTCGAACCCGCCGCGCCCGACGGCGGCGTTCATGCCGATGCGCTCCCCGGCCGCCCCGCCGAACACCCCGCCCAGACCGGTGCCCGCGGCCGCGCCGACGGCCAGGGCGCCCCAGTACTCGTCGAACACCCCGAAGCCGGACAACAAGCGCAAGTACGCGCTGTTCGCCGGCGCCGGCGCGGCGGTCGTCGTGATCGCGGTGATCGTGTTCCTGGTCCTGAACTCGGGCAACGGCGGGGGCACGGGCAACAACCAGGCCGGCCAGACGCCGGGCAACCAGCCGACCACGGGCCACAGCTCGTCCAAGACCAACAGCCCGAGCAACTCGAACGCTTCCGCCGAGCTGGGCAAGACCAAGTCCGAAGGCCGGATCACCGCGATCGGGAGCACCGGCCAGCAGCTGGTCAACTTCTTCAACGCCCCGGCCGACAACTGGAACATGCTGACCCCGGCCGCCCAGGAGGTCTACGGCGACCAGCAGCAGTTCCAGCAGTACTGGGCGGAGAACAAGAAGAACGTCGGCTCGTTCAACACCGCCCGCACGGACGAGGGCGTGGCCGACGACGGCTCCGTGCAGATGTACCTCAACATCCTGAACGGCCGGCACAAGTTCCGGATGGTGATCGTCGGCGGGCAGACCCTCATCGACGCGAACACCAAGCTCGACGCGATTTCCGCCAGCCAGAGCTACTGAGACTTAACGCGCGTCCGGTGGGCTGACGAGCCCCGATGGCCTACCGTGGTGGCATGGCCGACGACGGAGCTTCGCTGCCGGGCCAGAATCCTCGCTTCCACGAGGACCTGGTCGGCCTGGACCCGTACGACCCGGAGGCGCGCGCGTTCGCCGAGCACCTCGACCGCATCGAGCGGTGCGGCCCGAACTACACCATCGAAGCCGCTCTCGACGGGGTGGCCGACTTCGCCGACTCCAGCAACCGGCTCGGCGGGCTGCGCTACTGGGTGTCCGCTCTGATCGTGGTGCTCATCGTGCTGGGCGTGATCGTGGCCGCATGGGACATCGTCGTGCACGCCCTCGCCTGGCTCGCGGCGTAACGTGGATCGGGTGAAAGGTATGAAACCCGTTGTCGGCGCGACCCCGCGCGTCGTGAAGTCCGAGCAGGAATGGCGGGCGCAGCTCAGCCCCGACGAGTACGCCGTGCTCCGCCAGGCGGGGACCGAACGGCCGTTCACCGGTGAGTACACCGACACCAAGACCACCGGCGTCTACGAGTGCCGCGCGTGCGGTGCCGAGCTGTTCCGCAGCGACACCAAGTTCGAGAGCCACTGCGGCTGGCCGTCGTTCTTCGACCCGGCGGATTCCGACGCCGTGCTGCTGCGCGAGGACCGCACCATGGGCATGAAGCGGATCGAGGTGCTCTGCGGCTCCTGCCACAGCCACCTCGGGCACGTCTTCGAGGGCGAGGGGTACCCGACCCCCACCGACCAGCGCTACTGCATCAACTCGATTTCGCTGAAGCTGGTCCCCGAGTCCTAAATCTCCCTTAAGCGAGCAACCCGCCGCCCTTCCTCGAACGTAGTCTCCGCACACGGACGAGGGAGGGCGGACTCATGACCGACACCTGGGGTATTCCCGGACCGGTGTTCGCGGGGCTCTACCTGGGCCTGCTGCTGGCGGTGGCGCTGTACGGCGCGGTTCGCGGCAGGCGGATTTCGCAAGGGGACGCCGGCAACGCGCCGGAGCGTCCCGAAGAGTTCGCCCTGCTGGCCGGCGGGCGGGACCGGCTCGGCGAGTTCGTCGTCGCGACGCTGCTGGAGGGGCAGTTCGTCCGCCTCGAAGGCACCGGCAAGCTGCACCGCATCCGCGGCACGGCCTCCGACGACCTCGGCCGCGCCGCCCTGGCGCGGATCGGCAAGACCGGGAACTGGTACGGCCGGGTCCGCGACGAAGTGGCACAGCACGCGTCGGTGGCCGAACTGGAGGAGAAGCTGGCCGCCCGCGGCCTGCTCACCGACGTCCGCGCGGTGCGGGCGGTCTGGGTGATCATGGCGGTGGCCTACGGCGCGCTGGCCGCCCTCGGCGTGCTCCGGCTGATCGCCGGGTCGGCGAGCGGGCACCCCGTCGGCTACCTGGTCCTGCTGCTGGTGCTGAACACCGTCGCGCTCATCGTCACCGCGATCTGCGCCGTCAACCGGCCGCGCGTCAAGATCACCGCCGCCGGCCGCGCCGCCCTGGAGAAGGCGCGCCGCGACGGCACGTTCACCACCGGGGCCGCGGGCACCGTCGCGTCCCAGGGCCTGAGCGCGCACCCCGACAAGGACGTCCGGCTGGCCGTCGGGCGGGCCGTGTCGCAGGCGGCCGCGCAGGTGTACCGCCGTCCGCGCCGGGCCGGCTGGGCGGCGGCCGGCGGGGCGGGCGCCGGCTACTACGGCGGCGGCTCGTGCAGCAGCGGCAGCTCGTGCGGCGGCGGGGGTGGCGGCTGCGGCGGAGGCGGCGGCGGGGGTTGCGGCGGTTGAAACGCCGACGCGAGCGCGTGCGTCTCACAGCTACGGTAACCGCGACGAACTGAGGGGAGACGGGCGATGACCGACCCGTGGGGCATCTCCGGACCGGATTTCGTGGTCCTCTACATCGCACTGCTCGGCGTGGTCCTGCTGATCAGGGTCATCGTGTCCGGCGTCGTGAGCAGCCGGGCGCTGCGGGCGGACGCCGTCGCACCCGGCCCGCCGCCGACCGTCTACCAGCTCGCCTTCCTCGCCGGCGGCCCCGACCGGGCCGTCGACGCGGCGATCGCGGCCCTGGTCGAGCGCGGGCAGCTGCGCGTCAACAGCTACAAGCAGGTCAGCCAGGCCGGGAGGCGGCCGGCCGAGCCGCTGGAGCAGGCGGTCTTCGACGCGGCGCAGCTGAAGACGACGGCGACGCTGCGGGCGTACGGCCGCCAGTCGGCGGCGATGCGGGCCCTGGAAGAGGGCCTCGACCAGCGCGGGCTGCTGGCGTCGGCGGCCGCCAAGCGGCAGGCGCGGACGTTCGGGCTGCTCCTGCAGCTGGCCGTGCTGGCGTTCGGCGTGGCGCGGCTGGTCAACGGCATCGCGCTGGACCGTCCGGTCGGGATCCTGGTGTTCCTGGTGATCGTCGCGGCGGTGCTGGCCGTCGTGGCGGCGGTCCGCCGGTCGAAGACGGGCGCCCGGCAGCCGTCGGCGGCAGGCCACCGTTTGCTCGGCCAGGCCCGGGCCGCGGCGAGCGGACCGGTCCCGGCCGGCATGCTGGCCGGCGGCGTCCTGCTCGGCGGGGCGGCGGCCGCGGTCGCCCTCGGCGGCTGGGCGATGTACCCGGACGAGGAGCTCAGCGCGGCGCTGGCCCCGCCGGTGACGTCCTACGGGGGCGGTGGCTCGTCGGGTTCGTCGTGCAGCAGCGGGTCGTCGTGCTCGAGCTCGTCGTGCAGCAGCGGTTCTTCGTGTGGTTCGTCGTGCGGCGGCGGAGGGGGTTGCGGTGGGTGAGCTGGGCATCGGGATCGGCTGGCGGCACGAGCTCGACCTGTCCATCGCGCGGCTGCCGGGCGTGGACTGGGTCGAGGTCGTCGCCGAGAACCTGCACGCCGACCACCTCCCGGAGACGCTGGTGGCGCTGCGCGAGCGAGGCTTGCCGGTGCTGCCGCACGCGGTCTCGCTGTCCCTCGGCGGGGCCGAGCCCCTGGACACCGGGCGCGTCCAGCACCTCGCCGAGATCGCGCGGGCGCTGGATGCGCCGCTGGTCAGCGACCACGTGTGTTTCGTGCGCGCGGGCGGGCTCGACTCGGGGCACCTGATGCCGCTCCCCCGCACCCGCGAGGCCCTGGAGGTGCTGGTGGCGAACGTGCGGCTGGCCCAGTCCATCGTGGACGTCCCGCTGGCGCTGGAGAACATCGCCGCGGTGCTCGACTGGCCGGACGCCGAGCTGACCGAAGAGCAGTTCCTCACCGAGCTGACCGAGCGCACGGACTGCCGGCTGATCATCGACGTCGCGAACCTGTACGCGAACGCCCGCAACATCGGCACGGACCCGGTGGCATTCCTGGACGGCATCCCCTGGGAGAGGCTGGCGTACGTCCACATGGCGGGCGGCATCGAGCGCGACGGCGTCTACCACGACACGCACGCGCACCCGGTGCTGCCGGAGGTGCTGGCTTTGCTGACGGAACTCCGCCGCCGGACCGACCCGCCGGGCGTGCTTTTGGAGCGCGACGACGACTACCCGACCGACGACGAGCTGGCGGCGGAGCTGGTGGCGTTGCGCACGGCGGTGGCGCGGTGACCCGCGCGGACCTGGCCCGGCGCCAGGCGGAGCTGCTGCAGGCACTGTTGGCCGACGGCCCGCCACCGCCGGGTTTCGACCCGGCCCGGCTGCGGGTGGAGGCCGGGGTGCTGCGGAGGAAACACGGTCGAGTGCTGGCCTACCAGCGGCCCGAGCTGGCGGAGGCCCTCGGCGAGCGGTTCGGCCCGCTGTTCGCGCAGTTCAACACGGCCCGGCCGAAGAAGGCGACCGAGCGCTCAGGGGCGTACGCGGACGAGTTCGTGACGTGGCTGATCGAGGGCGGCCATTTGCCAAAACCGAAGCGGCGCCTGGTGGACCGCCTCCGGCGCCGCTGATCCACAATTCCGCCAGGCCTGCCCCGCCACCCCGAACGGCGCGCGGCCCGCAAAACCCGCACCCCACCCAGACCCGCCCCGCCACCCCGATCCGAAGCCCGAACACGGCCGGTGGTGCCGGGTCAAGGCACGCTTTCCCGCCTTGACGCGGTACCACCGGCCGTAGTCACAATCCGGCTTCGGGGTGGTGGGCACCGCACCAAGACAACGTAAGCCGCACCTTCCGGTCGAAGCCCGGCAGACCGCTTCCACCGCGCAGCAGCAGCCAACACTGCCGGCCCCCAGAGTGGGTGCTGCCTCAGGGCGTCCAGGTCGGTTTGTCGACTCCCGGCAGCCGCGTCCCGAACCCCCAGTGCGGCTGCGCGCCCGGCAGCCCGCCGACCATTCGCACCCGCGTCATCCGCCCGTACCCGCTGTCCACTTCCTCGAGCAGATCGCCGTAATCGACGTCGGCCGAAGCCGAAGCCGGAGCCGAATCCTTGCGGCCCAGGGAATCCAGCCACCGGCCCGTTCCCGCCAACGAGAGCCGGGCCCGCCAGGTCCCGCCCTCGTCGACCTGCCGGCGCAACGCCGTCATCACCGCCGCCGCCGTGAGCCAGCCGGTGGCGTGGTCCAAGGCCTGGACCGGCAGCGGCGACGGAGGATCACCGAACGCCATGCCGCTCGACATCTGGACCAGGCTGTCGAACCCGCGCCGCCGGGCCCACGGGCCTTCCCAGCCGTACGCGCTCAGGTCCGCGATCACCAAGCCCGGCCGCAGCTCGGCCAGCTCCGCAGGCCCGAAGCCGATGCGCTCCAGCGCTCCCGGGCGGAACGACTGCACCAGCACGTCCGCCCGGCTGATCAGCTTCTTCAGCCGCGCGCGGCCGCCCTCGGTGTCCAGGGCGACGAACGCCGAGCGCTTGCCCTGGTTCGTGTCCCGCACCAGCGCCTCGACCCGCGGCAGGTGCGCCGCCCCGACGTGCAGGACGTCGGCGCCGTGCGCGGCCAGCACCCGGCCGGCCACCGGGCCCGCGAGGACGTGGGTCAGCTCCAGCACCCGGATGCCGCCCAGCGGCCGGTCCGAGTAGAACAACGTCCGCTTCGGCGCGTCGGCGACCGGGGACGCTGAAACCAGCGGCAGCGAAGCCACTGCCTGCCCTTGGGGATGCGCGGCCCAGTCCGCCGGCGACCGCAGCTCGGCGGCCGCTCCCCCGGCGGTGACGACGGCGTGCTCCACCTCGCGCGCCGGACGTCCGGCGACCGCCTTCTCGACGGCCGCGCGGGCCCCGGGCACGCCCAGGCCCCAGCACACCGCCGCTTCGTGACGCGGGTAGTTGCAGTGCAGGCGCACCCAGCCGTCGGCCGCGCGGTAGTCGCCCGACAGTGGTGCCCAGACGGGCTCGGCGCCGACGCCGTCCACCCGCAGCAGCTGCTCGCTCCGGAACGCCGCCGCCGCGTGGCGCGTGTCCGCCGTGACCACGCCGGGTTCGATGTCACGCACCCGGAGCATCTCGCCGGCCGCCAGGGTCGCCGCGGCCACCGAGGCCGTGGCGGCCGCCGCGACCCGGTACGGCCCGGGCAGCACGTCCTCGGTCCCGGTCAGCTCGAACGGCCCCGGCGAAGACCCGGTCAGGGTGTCCCAGACACCCTCGACTACGTCGCGCACTACGGGAGAGCCGCGACGAGCTCGGCGGGCGGCACGCGGGTGCCGGTGTAGAACGGGATCTCCTCGCGCACGTGCAGCCGCGCCTCGGTGCCGCGCAGGTGGCGCATCAGGTCGACGATCCGGTGCAGTTCGTCGGCCTCGAAGGCGAGGATCCACTCGTAGTCGCCCAGCGCGAACGACGCAACTGTGTTCGCGCGGACGTCCGGGTAGTCGCGGGCTTCCTTGCCGTGGTCGGCGAGCATCTTGCGGCGGTCGGCGTCCGGCAGCAGGTACCACTCGTAGGACCGCACGAACGGGTAGACGCAGATGTACTTGCGGGCCTCTTCGCCGGCCAGGAACGCCGGGATGTGGCTCTTGTTGAACTCGGCGGGCCGGTGCAGCGCGGTCTGGCTCCAGACCGGCGTCGACGCGCGGCCCAGCGGCGTCCGGCGGAACCCGGCGTAGGCGGCCTGGACCTGCTCGACCTCCTCGGCGTGCCACCAGATCATGAAGTCGGCGTCGGCGCGCAGCGCGGAGAGGTCGTAGACACCCCGCACGGTGACGCCCTTGGCCTCCAGGCCGTCGAGGTACTCGGCGGTCTCCCGGCCGGCGGTCCCGCGGTCCTCGCCCAGCCGCCCGGGCTCGATCCGGAAGACCGACCAGGTGGTGTAGCGGATGGTGTCGTTGAGCTCGTTGTAGTTGACCCGCGCCATGGCTCCATCCTGTCACCGCGGCGACGCGGCCGCCGCCACGGGTCAGGTGAGCGCACTCACGCGGACAGGTGCGCCGCGATCCGCTGTGCCGCCGCTTCCGCCGTGGCCACGCAGGCCGGCAGGCCGACGCCGTGCAGGGTCGCCCCGGCGATCGCCAGGCCCGGCACCTCCGCGACCGCCTTCTCGATCCGCTCGACGCGGTCGAGGTGCCCGGTGCCGTACTGCGGCAGCCCGCCGCCCCACCGCGTCACCAGCGTCTCGATCGGGGCCGCCGTGATGCCGGTCAGGCGGGCGAGGTCGTCGCGGACCACGCGCACGAGCTCGACGTCGTCGAACTGCAGCGCGCCCGGCTCGCCGAACCGGCCGACCGAGCCCCGGACCAGGACCGGGCCGGTGCCGAAGTGCGCCCACTTCCGCGAGGAGAAGGTGAAGGCCTTCGATGCGTACGGGTGGCCCGAAGCGTCGCTTTCGCCGGCGCCGATCAGGATCCCCGACGCCTCCGGCAGCGCCGTGCCAGGTGGCAGGGCCAGCGCCACGACCGCCATCGACGCCAGTTCGACCTCGCCGAACGCCGCCGACGCTGCCGGGACGAGGTCGGCCAGCAGCCGGCGGGCCGAGGGTGCCGGCACCGCGAGGACCACCGCGTCGGCTTCGAAGGTGTTGTCCGCCGGCGCGTGCGCGGTCGGTGCCGCGCCGATGCGCAGCCGCCAGCCGTCGCCGTGCCGCTCGATCTCGCACACCGGCAGGCCGGTGCGCAGCTCGGCGCCGGATTCCGCGGTGAGCCGGTCGATCACCGCGCCCAGGCCGCCCGGGACGGTGCCGAACACCGGCGCCGTCGACGGGTTCGCGGGCAGCTGGGCGGCGGCCGCCGCGGTCAGCGAGCCCGCGCCCGCCGCCAGCGCGGAAGCCAGGCCGGGCATGGTCGCGCGCAGGCCGAGACCGTCGGCGCCGCCCGCGTAGACCCCGCCGAGCAGCGGGTCGACCAGCCGGTCCACCAGTTCGTCGCCGAAGCGCTCGCGCAGCAGCGGCCCGAGCGGCACGTCCCCGCCCGGCAGCCGCAGTTCGGGCAGCGACGCCTCGGCCTCGACCGCCCGCCGTCCGGCCTCGGACAGCACACCGGCCACCGACTCGGCGGACGCCGGCACGCCCATGACCGTGCCCGGGGGCAGCCCGGTGACCGCGCCGCCCGCGTGGATCTTCGCGCGTGCCTTCGTCGGGTTCACCACGTCGAGCCCGAGCTCGCGGACCAGGCCGAGCATCTCGGGACGACGGACGAGGAAGGCCTCGGCGCCGACGTCGTAGGGCACGCCGGCGAGCTCGGCGGTGCGCAGCTTGCCGCCCGGCGCCGTCGTCTTCTCGAAGACGGTGATCCCGGCGTCCGCGCCGAGCAGGCGCCGCAGCCGGTACGCCGCGGTCAGCCCGGAGACGCCGCAGCCGACGACCGCGACGCGCTTCACAGCTCGTGCACCAGCCCGACCACGCGGGTCAGCACGTCCGGGTCGACGCCCGGCAGCACGCCGTGGCCGAGGTTGAAGATGTGGCCGTCGGCCCCCTTGCCCTCGGCGACGATCCGCCGGACCTCGGCTTCCAGCACCGGCCAGGAGGCGTGCAGCAGCGCCGGGTCGAGGTTGCCCTGCACGACCGCGCGGCCGCCCAGGCGCCGCACGGCTTCGTCCAGGGGGATCCGCCAGTCGACGCCGACGACGTCCGCGCCCGCGTCCCGCATCGCGGAGAGGAGCTCGCCGGTGCCGACGCCGAAGTGGATCCGCGGCACGCCGTACTCCGCGACACCCGCGAGGACCTTCGCCGAGTGCGGCAGGACGAACTCGCGGTAGTCCCGCTCGGACAGCGCCCCGGCCCAGGAGTCGAACAGCTGGACCGCGTCGACGCCGGCGTCGAGCTGCGCGCGCAGGAAGGTCAGGGCGACGTCGGCCAGCCGGCCGGCCAGCTCGTGCCAGAGCGCCGGGTCCGAGTGCATCAGCGCCTTGGTGTGCTCGTGGTTGCGGCTGGGGCCGCCCTCGATGAGGTAGCTGGCCAGCGTGAACGGCGCCCCCGCGAAGCCGATCAGCGGGGTGTCGCCGAGCCGCTCGACGAGCAGCCGGACGCCGTCGGCGACCTTCGAAACCTGCTCGGGCTGGAGTTCGGGCAGGGCCTTCACGGCGTCGAGGTCGCGCACCGGCGCCGCGGCCACCGGGCCGGTGCCGGGCACGATGTCGATGTCGACCCCGGCGGCCTTGAGCGGGACCACGATGTCGCTGAAGAGGATCGCCGCGTCGACGCCGTGGCGGCGGACCGGCTGCAGCGTGATCTCGGCGAGCATTTCCGGGTCGAAGCACGCGTCGAGCATCGGCACGCCTTCGCGCAGCGCGCGGTACTCGGGCAGCGAGCGACCGGCCTGGCGCATGAACCAGACGGGCGTGCGCGCCGGGCGTTCGCCGCGCGCGGCGGCCAGGAACGGGGCTTCGGGCAGCTCGCGGCGGGCGGCCGGGGCGGCCGGGCGCGGCAGGGGCGTGGTCTGAGACATCGCCGTCAATCGTGCCACGAGCCGAGGCGGGCCCGTTCCTCGGCGCGCCTGCGCCCGCAACAGGCCGTGCCCGCCCTAAAGTCGAAGCGTGACCGCGATGACGCCAGTGCCCGAACTCTTCCGCGAAGCAGTCGCGGCGCTGCAGTCCGTCCGGCCCCGCCGGGAGGTGCTGCTGGAGCCGATGCGCGCCCCGCAGCGGCTCGCCCCGTGGTCGTACGCGGTCAGCTGTGAAGTGGCGGGGCCGGCCGACGTGCTGGCCTCGGGCCGGCTGGTCCTGTTGCACGACCCGGACGGCCAGGACGGCTGGGACGGCGTGCTGCGCCTCGTCATGTACGTGCGCGCGGAGCTGGACCGGGAGCTGGCGACCGACCCGTTCCTGCCGGCCGTCGGCTGGTCGTGGCTCACCGACGCCCTGGAGGTGTCCGGGGCGAACTGGAAGGCGCTGGGCGGCACGGTGACGGAGACGTCGTCGGCCCGCTTCGGCGACATCTCCGGCCCGGCTCGCACCGACGACCTGGAGCTGCGGGCGTCGTGGACGCCGACGGACGCCGGGCTGCTGCCCCACGGGCAGGCCTTCTGCCAGGTGATGGCGAGCGTCGTCGGCCTGCCTCCGGTCGGGGTGGCCCTCTTCGAGCAGCGTCAGGGCTCCTGAACCCGCGACACGCGGCTGTCCGGGCGATCTTCGGCAACGAATCGGCAACGGCCGGTCGCCGAGCGTCGTCCCGGGACCACGACTTGTACGGATGTGAGCAAAATTCACGTCCGCTGAACGCCGTTCATTTCGTTATCGGGGCCTCAGGCGCCGCCTGACGCCCAGAACGGCCCGGATGACCTCGGAGTACCCCGGACGGCCCGCGGCGGTCCGTGAGGCCGTTTCACGTCTCCTCGTTCGTGACTCCCCGCGGTCACGCACCGCTACAAGATCAAATCGGGGATCCGGGGCCGTCATCACCCCGCGACAGACACGGACAGTCACAGATCCCGGCCCCGACAAGCGGCCGCGAAGACCCGCGGACACCTCGGAGCCGAGTTGATCAAGCCCCGGCCGGAGCCACTTTCCGAGGGTTGGGGGAGCCCATCCGGCCCCTCGTCACTAGGCGCACCGGAAGCTGCACGCCTCATCTGCACGGCCATTTGGGCGCCGGTAACTCCTTTGCATCGCGTTCACTGGGCTATCCGTTAGCAACCGGCCGTGTACTAGCCCGATCGTGTTACTACGAACCCACTGAGTGACTGTTCGTTTGAGATAGATACCCATTCGATCCCCCCGCAACGGCCTCAGGACGGCTACAGTGCCTTCGACGACACCACTTTCGGTCTAAAGCTGGCGCGGCTGAACGGCCGAAGGTCCCGGTGCCGGTCGGGGGGCACGACCGACTCCAGGGAGGTAGTGACGTGGCTACCGTCGGCATTTCTCAGGCCGTCCGATCCACGCCAGCCGGCGCGTTGCCGGCGAGCATGGTTCCGCACCCGCGGGAAGAGCTCTTTTCGGTACTGGTGGTCGATGACCACCCGCTGTTGAGGGAGGCAATCGCAGCAAGACTCGCACAGATGGGTGCGGGGACCGTCCACGAAGCCGCCACGGTGGCCGAGGCGAGGGCGCGAGCACAGGCCACCGGGCCTTGTGACCTGGCGATCCTCGATCTCGGACTGCCGGACGGCAGCGGCATCGAGCTGGTTACGGAACTCCGTAGCCACGGCTGGCCGCGCGTGGTCGTTCTCGCATCCTCGGACGACCCGTACGCGGTCCGCTCGGCCTTCCAGGCCGGGGCCCAGGCGTACCTGCTGAAGTCCGCGTCGCCGGTCGTGGTGACCGACGGCGTGCGGCGCGTGCTCGAGGGCGGCGTCTACGCCGACCCGAGCGTGGCTCCGGTGCTGGCCACCGGGACCCGCGTCGCGGGCACCGACAACACCCCGCGCGAGCTGTCCGCTCGTGAGGTGGAGGTGCTCCAGCTGGTCGCCGACGGGCAGTCCAACAAGGAGATCGGCGAGGAGCTTTCGCTCTCCGCCCTCACCGTCAAGTCCCACCTGTCCCGGATCGGGCGCAAGCTCGGCACGGGCGACCGGGCCCAGATGGTGGCGCTGGCCATGCGAGCCGGCGTGATCCGCTGACGCAAGCGAACAGCCCTGCGGGGCGGGCAGACCAGGCGCGGTATGCCCGTCCCGTAGGGTCGTCAACCATGGGAAGCACAGAGGCCGAGGACACCGGGATGGAGATCGAGTCCACGGGCGGCCCCGTGCTGCTACGCGAACCCGCCGAGGGCACGCCCCCGGTGATCACCGACGCTGCCGCGCTGGCCAACGCCTGCGCGAAGCTCGCCGCGGGCACCGGCGCGGTCGCCGTCGACACCGAACGCGCGTCCGGCTACCGGTACTGGCCCAAGGCCTACCTCGTGCAGCTGCGCCGCGAGGGTTCCGGCACGGTGCTGATCGACCCGATCGTGCTGGCCGACGACCTCCAGCCGCTGCGCGACGTCCTCAACGACCTGGAGTGGGTGCTGCACGCGGCCTCCCAGGACCTCCCCTGCCTCGCCGAGCTGGGCCTGCACCCGGCGGCGCTGTTCGACACCGAGCTGGCCGGCCGGCTGGCGGGCTACGAACGCGTCGCGCTGGGCACGCTGGTGGAGCTGCTGCTGGGGTACACCCTCGAAAAGGGCCACAGCGCGGCCGACTGGTCGAAGCGGCCACTGCCGGTCGACTGGCTGAACTACGCCGCCCTCGACGTCGAGCTGCTCGTCCAGCTGCGGGAAAAGCTGGAAGCGGAGCTGGGCGCCCAGGGCAAGCTGGAGTGGGCGCGCCAGGAGTTCGAGAACGTGCGGACGGCCCCGCCGCCGCCCCCGCGCGCCGAGCCGTGGCGCCGGACGTCCGGGGTCCACAAGATCCGCAGCCCGCGCGGGCTCGCGGCGGTCCGCGAGCTGTGGCAGGCCCGCGACGAGCTCGCCCGCAAGCGCGACCGCGCCCCGAGCCGCATCCTGCCGGACAGCGCGATCATCAACGCGGTCACGGCGGAGCCCAAGACGGTCGAAGAGCTGCAGGCGCTGCCGGTGTTCAGCGGCCGCGTCCAGCGGAAGTACACGGCGAGCTGGCTCCGGCACCTCCAGGCGGCCCGGGCGCTGCCGGCGTCCGAGCTGCCTTCGCCCTCGCAGCCGACCGACGGGCCACCGCCGGTGAACCGCTGGGCGGACAAGGACCCGGACGCGGCGGCCCGGTTGTCCGCCGCGCGGGCGGCGCTGACGGCGATCGCGGAGGACCGGCGGCTGCCGGTGGAGAACCTGCTGCTGCCGGATCTGGTGCGCCGGACGTGCTGGCGGCCGCCGGCGGAGACGGACGAGGACTCGGTGGCGGAGGTCCTGCGCGCGGGTGGCGCGCGGCCGTGGCAGGTCGAGCTGACCGTGGCGGCGTTGAGCAAGGCATTGCAGACCACCGCGGCCTGAACGGACAGATCCGGGACAGTTCCCGGAATCGTGCTGTGCCGGACACCGGCTGCCCTAGGCTGCGCCGGAAACGCCGCACCGCCCGAAGGTCACCGATGCCCGATTTCATGTCCGATCAGCCTGCCGTGCAATGCTTTCTCAGCTTCACGCACGAAGATGACAGCTTTCTGAACTTCGTCACACCGCTCAAGTATTCGCTGGAGAAGTTCTGCGCTTCGGCGCACGGACGCAAGATCGAAGTGTTCGTGGACCGCGAAAGCATCGGCTGGGGCGAGGACTGGCGGACGAAGATCCAGGACGGCCTCAACGCCGCCATGGTGTTCATCCCGGCCATCTCGATGAACTACTTCTACGAAAGCAGTGCCTGCCGGGAAGAGCTGACCGCGTTCTACGCCAAGGCGAACGAGCTCGGCCTCACCCAGCTGATCCTGCCGCTGATCGTGCTCGGGCACGAGCTCGTCACCGGCCAGAGCGACGACGCCAATATCCGGATCATCGAAAAGCTGCAGTACGTCGACATCAAGGAGGCGGTGCTGGCCGGCGCGGGCACCGCGGAATGGCGGCGTGCCATGGATCTGGTGGCCGACCGGCTGATCAAGGCGATCCGTTCCGCGGAGGCCGCGCTGGAAAAGCTCAAGAAGTGCGACCGGCTGCTGCTCGAAGGGCACACCCCCGAGAAAGACGGCCCCGGACTGCAGGAATACAAGGAAAACCTCACGAAGATCGGCGAGCTGCTCGAGCGGCAGTTCGATGCGATCAGCCACTCGCTCGACGACCTCGCCGAGGAAATGCGCCAGGTGACCGGCGAAGTCGCCGGGTTGGCACCGGAGGCGATCAAAGCCCGGGTGGTCCGCGCGGCCGACACGATCAAGCCGATGGCCGTCAACATCCAGCAGGTCGGCACGGCGTTCGAAGCGACCGTCGCGGAAACCGACGCGACGATCCGCTCGTACATGCGCCTGATGGATTCGCACATGACCCCGGAACTGCTGGACCGCGCCCGCCGCGAATACGACGAATTCGTCGAAATGCTGACCGGGCTGATGGAACTGGAAGCGCGGATCACGGAATTCCTGACGCAGATCCGGCCACTCGAGGCGATCAACGCGCCGTTGCGCGCGGCGATCCGGCCGTTGCGGGTGGGGGCTCAGTCCATGCAGCTCGGGATGCGGACGATGCGGGAGCTTTCCCGGATCATCAGCAATCTGCTCGGTAGTTGCGGGTCTCGTTAGTTCGCTTGGCTTCTGGCTTTCGCCAGTGCCTCGGCCGTCTTTGCCGTCTGCGGGTGCCCTGGCCCCAGCACAGCCTCGAAGCCCTCCACCGCGAATTCGTACGACTCCACCGCTTCCGGCCACTCCCCTCGTCGGGCGTGCACCCGGGCCACCGTGGTCAAGGCGTGCAGCAGGTCCGGGTGTCCCGGGGGCAACGGGGCCGAGGCCAGGGCCGCTCGTGCGTAGTGCTCCGCGTCCTCCAGGCGGTCCGTCTCCGCCAGCGCTCGGCTCAAGAGCACTCTCGCCTCCCACGTCTGACGGTCCTCCGGGCCCGGGTGCGCCACCCTCGCCGCCACCACGGACGCTGCCAGCTCCGCCGCTTCCTCCGGCTCTCCCGCCAGCAGCAGTCCGTACGACAGCCACATGCGGGCCGCCTCCCCGTCGCCCGTTCCCTCGGCCAGCTGGGCTCGCATTCCTTCGACCAGCGGGCCCGGGGCGCCCAGTTCCGCCTGGATCGTCGTGCGCAGGAACCCGATCACCGACGCCCACTCGGGCGGGGCCGCGCGCAACGTCTGCTCGGCTTCGTCGAACCTCGCCAGCTCGATCTGGGCCCGGGCGATGTCGGACGTGCAGTCCGTGCCGCCCAGGGACCGGAAGACTTCGATCGCCGGCGCGTACCGGCCCGCGTCGGCCAGTGCGGTCCCGATCGCGTACGTGCAATGCACCACCGAATCGTGGTCCGGTCCGCGGACGTACGCATACGCCGAACGGACCGACGCGAACAGCTCCAGTGCCTCGTCCACCCGGCCGGTCTGCGAGCAGCGTGCGGCGATCAGGAACCAGGACGCCAGCGTCGCGTGGTGGCGTGCGCCGAACACGCGGGTCTGGTCCGCCACCAGCGCGCGCAGCCACGGCTCCGTCTCCGGGTCGCGCAGCTCCGCGAGCCGGTCCGCGATCTCGCCGCGCAGCTCGAGCGCTGTCTGGTCGTCCTGGCGACGGCGGCGCTGCAGCTTCGCGTGCAGCCAGGCGATCTCGCCCCGGAGCCGGTCGACGCTCATTCCGCCAGGGCCGCCAGCAGCGCGTGCGCCTCCGCCCGCAGCTCGTCCGTCGGCTCGCCCACGCCCACCAGGCGGACCACCCCGTCGGCCCCCTCGCGCACATGGGCTTCGACGTCCAGCGCCGGGTCGTCCCGCCGGATCACCGCGATGCTCTCCACCAACCCGAACACCAGGTCCGTCCGGATTCCGACCGCCGCCGGCGCGACACCGGAAGCCGCCACGAGCCGGCCGTACGCCGCCTTCAGCTCCGCGCGCTCGGTGCGGAAACGGGCCAGGTTCGGGGATCCGACCTCCGGCAGCAGGTACAACGCGCCCAGGTTGTGCCGCGCACCGCCCAGCAGGCCGATGTCCGCGTACGCCAGCGCCCACAGCCGGACCGCCGCCGGGGCCTCTCCGGCCACGAGGCGCGCCGCCAGCGCGAGGGACGGGCGGACCGTCTCCGCCAGCAACGCCGCGAGGATGTCTTCCTTCGCCGGGAAGTGGTAGTAGAGCGACGCCTGGCGCAAGCCCGCGCGTTCGGCGATCGCCCTCGTCGTCGTGGCCGCGTACCCGGCTCCGGTGAACAACTCGCCCGCCGCGTCGAGCACGGCCTGGCGCGCGTCGGGACGGTTCGCCGCCGCTCCGCTCGCCCTCGGCCTGCCGACTCCCGACCCTTTGACCACGGACGTGATCTTGCCAGGTCTCCGGCGGCGACACGCGCACGGCGGTGCGGTTACGCCCGGATGTCGTCATTGACGCCGGGTCGATCCGGCCGTTAACCGCGCCCTAACACGGCGGAGATCATCGCGTCGCGGCGAAGACCTAATTTCTGTCGAGCGATCGAAACAAGGAGCCCGCATGACGCCACCCGACGAACTCGCCGCCTTCGGTTACCGCCAGGAGCTCCGCCGGTCGCTGGGCGGGTTCTCCGCCTTCGCCGCCGGGTTCTCCTTCGTCTCCATCCTCACCACCGTCTTCCAGCTCTTCGGGTTCGGCTACACCTTCGGCGGCCCGCTCTTCTTCTGGACGTGGCCGGTCGTCCTGGCCGGCCAGCTGCTGGTCGCGCTCAACTTCGCCGAACTCGCCGCCCGCTACCCGCTCGCCGGATCCGTGTACCAGTGGGCGAAACAGCTCAGCAAAGGCTTCCTGGGCTGGCTCGCCGGCTGGATGATGCTGATCGGCTGCATCGTCGCCCTCGCCGCGGCCGCGATCGCGCTGCAGGTCGTCCTGCCGTCGGTGTGGGACGGCTTCCAGTTCGTCGGCGGCGACAGTTCGGTGACGTCGCCGACCGGCGCGGCCAACGCCGTGCTGCTCGGCACCGTGCTGCTCGTCTTCACCACCGCCGTCAACGCCGGCGGGGTCCGCCTGATGGCGCGGATCAACGACGTCGGCGTCGCGGCCGAACTGCTCGGCGTCGTCGTCCTCATCACCGGGCTGCTCCTGTTCGCCGTCCGCGGCCCGCAGGTGGTGCTGCACGACGCACCCGGTACGAGCGCCGGGATCGGTGGCGTGCTCGCTTCGGCGCTCATGGCGGCGTACGTCCTCTACGGCTTCGACACCGCCGCGTCGGTCGCGGAGGAGACGAAGGACGCGCGCCGGACGGCACCGCGGGCGGTGCTGCGGGCCGTGCTCGTCTCCGGGATCGGCGGCCTCGCCGTGGTCGTCACCGCGCTGATGGCCGCGCCGAGCCTCACCGACGGGCAGCTCGCCGGCAAGGGCCTGCCGTACGTGATCACCGCCGTCTTCGGCGACACCCTCGGCCGGGTCTTCCTCGCCGACGTCGCGATCGCCGTCGTCGTCTGCACCCTCACCATCCAGACCGGCACCGTCCGGCTGATCTACGCGATGGCCCGCGACGGCGCGCTCCCCGCCTCCACCCGCCTCGCCGGGGTCAGCCCGCGCACCGGGACGCCGGTCGCCCCCGCGCTGCTGTCCGGCGCGCTCGCCATCGGGCTGCTGCTGCTCAACGTCGGCAACCCGACGCTGTTCAGCACGATCACCGGGACGTCGGTGGTCGTCGTCTACCTGGCCTACCTGCTGGTGACCGGGCCGCTGCTGGTGCAACGGCTGCGCGGGCGGGTCCCGGCCGAGCCGGGCCGGTTCTCGCTCGGGCGCTGGGGCGTACCGCTGAACGGAGCAGCCGTTCTGTACGGAATCGGCATGATCGTGAACATCGCCTGGCCGCGTGCGGAGATCTACGATCTCGCCGGTTCGGGCTCCCCCTGGATGCTCCTGTTCCCGATAGAGTTCGTCGGCGGCGCACTGGTGATCGGCTGGCTCTGCTGGCTGCGGCTGCGTCCCGCTCCCGCCCTCGAACCCGCGACCTGAGAGAGGACGACCATGAGCACCACCGCGACGCCCCACGGAGCGCGCGACCACGCCCGCGCCCAGGCCGGCACCGTGGTCGACACGATGCCGTCGATCCCGGCGAGCACCTGGCCCGCGCCGCCGGCCGAGGTCGCCCCCGAGACGCTGACCTGGGCCGAAACCGTGGCCGGCGGCGGGTACACGCACAAGGTGCTGGCCCGCGGCACGCGGCTGCGGCTGACCGACGTCGACGGCGACGCCTGCGCGCACCTGCTGCTGTTCAACGCCGACGGGCCGTGGGAGCGGCTGAACGTCGCGGACACCGTCAAGGTGCAGTGGAACGCCTACCTCGGCGAGTCGGTGGCGCTGCTGTCGGACCAGGCGCGGGTGCTCGCCACCATCGTCGCGGATTCGAGCGGGCAGCACGACGCGCTCTGCGGGACGTCCACTGTGGACGCCAACATTGAGCGCTACGGCGACGGGGCCCCGGAAAGCCCCTCCCCCGCCGGGCTGCCGCTGCTCACCCTGGCGGCGGCCAAGAACGGCCTCGGGCCGCGTGATCTGCCGCCGAGCCTGTCCTTCTTCCAGGGGGTGCGGGTCCAGCCGGAGGGCGGCCTGGAGTTCACCGGTTCCGCGGGCGCCGGCCGGTCGGTCGACCTACGGATCGAGATCCCGTCGATCGTGCTGATCGCGAACGTCGCCCACCCGGTCGACCCGCGGCCGGACTACACCGTGACCAAGCTCGAAGTCCTCGCCTGGCGCGACCGGCCGACCACCCCGGACAGTCCGGAATGGACCCACACGCCGGAAGCGCAGCGCGCGTTCGAGAACACCGCCGACTACCTGACCGCACGGGGGATCGCATGAGCACGGCCTACGAATCCCAGCTGGAAGTCAGCGTCGACGTTCCCGCGCGGGCGCCGTACTCGACGGTGCTGCAGCAGGGCCAGGAGCTGGCGATCATCGACCTCGGCGGCAACCAGGCCGTCGACTTCCTCTGCTACGACGCGAACGACACCGCCAAGCGCTACAGCGCGGCCGCGACGATCGCCGCGCAGGGCAACATCTTCCTGACCACCGGCAGCGTCCTGCGCACTCAGGAAGGCGCGCCGCTGCTCACCGTCGTCGCCGACACCTGCGGCCGCCACGACACGCTCGGCGGCGCGTGCAGCAAGGAGTCCAACAGCCTCCGCTACGGCCAGCACACCCGCTACCAGCACGCCTGCGTCGAGAACTTCCTCATCGAGGGCGCCAAGTGGGGCCTCGGCAAGCGCGACCTGGTCAGCAACGTCAACTGGTACATGAACGTGCCGGTCGAGGAAGACGGCACGCTCGGCATCGTCGACGGCATTTCCGCGCCGGGCCTGGAAGTCCGGCTGCGCGCCGAGACCGACGTGCTGGTGCTCGTTTCGAACTGCCCGCAGATCAACAACCCGTGCAACGGGTTCGACCCGACGCCGGTGCGGATGGTCGTCATCTCCCCGGGAGTCGGCGCGTGAGGCTGCTCGTCGCCAACCGCGGCGAAATCGCGGTCCGGATCCTGCGCAGCGCGAAGGAACTGGGTCTCGAGACCGTCGCGGTGCACTCCGACGCCGACCGCCTCGCCCCGCACGTCCGGCTGGCCGACCGGGCCGTCCGGCTCGGCCCGGCGCCCGCGGCGGAGAGCTACCTGCGGGCCGACGCCATCATCCGGGCCGCGCTCGACACCAGCTGCGACGCGATCCACCCCGGCTACGGGTTCCTTTCGGAGGACGCGGCGTTCGCGCGGGCCTGCGAAGACGCCGGGATCGCCTTCGCCGGGCCGTCGCCGGAACACCTGGAAGTGTTCGGCAGCAAGCACACCGCGCGCGAAGCGGCGATCGCGGCCGGCGTCCCCCTGCTCGCCGGCACCGGCCTGCTGTCCGATGTGGACGAAGCGCTGGCCCGTGCGGAGGACATCGGCTACCCGGTGATGCTCAAGGCGACCGGCGGCGGGGGCGGGATCGGGATGCGCGCTTGCGCGTCGCCGGACGAGCTGCGCGCCGCCTGGGACACCGTGCGCAGCGTCGCCGCCAAGAGCTTCGCCAGTTCGGGGGTCTTCCTGGAACGCCTGGTGACCCGCGCGCGGCACGTCGAGGTCCAGGTGTTCGGCGACGGCTTCGGCGAGGTCCTGGCCCTGGGCACGCGCGACTGCTCGCTGCAGCGGCGCAACCAGAAGGTCGTCGAGGAGTGCCCGGCGCCGGACCTGCCCGAGGACGTCCGGAAGCACCTGGTGGAGTCCGCCGTCGCACTGTGCTCGTCGGTGCGGTACCGCTCGGCGGGCACGGTCGAGTACGTCTACGACGCCGAGCGCGGCGAGGCCGCGTTCCTCGAGGTCAACACCCGGCTGCAGGTCGAGCACCCGGTCACCGAGGCGGTCTACGGCGTCGACCTGGTCGCCTGGATGCTCCGCCTCGCCCAGGGCGACCGCGCGATGTTCCGCGCGACCCCGGTCCCGCGCGGGCACGCCGTCGAAGCGCGCGTGTACGCCGAAGACCCGGGCGCCGGGCACCGGCCGAGCGCGGGTCTCGTCACCCGGGTCACCCTGCCCGCGGACACCCGCGTGGACACCTGGGTCGAGCCGGGCACGACCGTCACCACGCACTACGACCCGTTGCTGGCCAAGGTGGTCTGCACCGGCGCCGACCGCACCGAAGCGCTGGCGAACCTCCGGGAAGCGCTCGCCGCGACCCGGTTCGACGGCGTCCAGACCAACCTCGGGCAGCTCCGGTCGGCGGCCGCCGACCGGGCATTCGACGCCGCCGCGCACGACACGTCCACTTTGGACAACGTCCAGGACGCGGAGCCGCGGATCGACGTCCTGCGCGGCGGGACGATGACGACCGTGCAGGACTGGCCGGGCCGCACCGGGTACTGGGCCGTCGGGGTGCCGCCGAGCGGGCCGATGGACGACCTCTCGCTGCGCCTGGGCAACCTCGCGCTCGGCAACCCCGAGGGCGCGCCCGGCCTGGAGTGCACTGTGGACGGTGTCGCGCTCCAGTTTTCGCACGCCACCGAGGTGTGCGTCACCGGCGCCCCGACGACCGTGCTCGTCGACGGCGCCGAGGTTCCGCTGTGGACCCCCGTCGAGGTCCCGGCGGGCGCGACCCTCGACGTCCGGGCCTGCACGGCCGGGCTGCGCAGCTACGTCCTGGTGCGCGGCGCTGTCGACGTGCCGGAGTTCCTCGGCAGCGCGGCGACGTTCACGCTGGGCAAGTTCGGCGGGCACGGCGGCCGCGCGCTCGCCGCCGGGGACGTTCTGCGGCCCGGGCCGGCGCCCGCGGACCCGGTCGTGGGGCCGGTGCCGGCCGCCGAACGCCCGGACTTCGCTCCCCAGTGGACGATCGGCGCGCTCGAAGGCCCGCACGCGGCCCCGGAGTTCTTCACCCCGGACGACGTCGACACGTTCTACGCCACGGACTGGCAGGTGCACTTCAACTCGGCGCGCACCGGCGTCCGGCTCGTCGGGCCGCGGCCGGAGTGGGCGCGGCCGGACGGCGGCGAGGCGGGCCTGCACCCGTCGAACATCCACGACACGCCGTACGCGATCGGCGCCGTCGACTACACCGGCGACCTGCCGATCCTGCTCGGCCCGGACGGCCCCAGCCTGGGCGGGTTCGTCTGCCCGGCGACGGTCGCCACCGGCGAGCGCTGGAAGCTCGGGCAGCTGCGCCCGGGTGACACCGTGCGGTTCGTGCCCATCGGCACCGACCACGCGGCGGCGCTGCGGACGCGGCCGGCCTCGGCGGTCGAACCGAGCCGGCCCGCGCGCGACGACGGCGGTGTCCTCGCGCGGATGCCCGCGTCCGGCGAGGAGCCGTCGGTCACCTACCGCCGCAGCGGCGACGACAACCTGCTCGTCGAGTACGGCGAGATGACGCTCGACCTCGCGCTGCGGATGCGGGTGCACGCGCTCGCCGAGCGCCTGACGACCGAAGGCGTGCCGGGAATCGTGGACCTGACGCCGGGCATCCGGTCGCTGCAGGTGCACGTCGACCCGGACGCGCTGCCGGTCGGCAAGGCCCTCGGGCTGGTCCGCGAGCTGGAGCGGGACCTGCCGCCGACGCACGACCTGGTCGTGCCGAGCCGCAGCGTGCGGCTGCCGCTGTCGTGGGACGACCCGGCCACCCGCGAGGCGATCGAGCGGTACATGACCGGCGTCCGCGACGACGCGCCCTGGTGCCCGTGGAACATCGAGTTCATCCGGCGCGTGAACGGGCTGTCCAGTGTGGATGACGTGTTCCGGACGGTGTTCGACGCGGAGTACCTGGTGCTCGGCCTCGGCGACGTCTACCTCGGCGCGCCGGTGGCGACACCGCTGGACCCGCGCCACCGCCTGGTGACGACGAAGTACAACCCGGCCCGGACCTGGACCGCGGAGAACTCCGTCGGCATCGGCGGCGCGTACCTCTGCATCTACGGCATGGAGGGCCCGGGCGGTTACCAGTTCGTCGGGCGCACGATCCAGGTGTGGAATAGCTGGCGCGGCGGGGACCAGCCGTGGAACCTGCGGTTCTTCGACCGGATCTCCTGGTACCCGGTCTCGGCCGAGGAGCTCCTGGACCTGCGGGCGCAGAGCGCGTCCGGGACGCTGCAACTCGACACCACCGAGGGCTCCTTCGCCCTGGCGGACTACCAGCAGTTCCTCGCGGACAACGCCGGGAGCATCGCCGAGTTCCGGGCGACGCAGGCGGCGGCGTTCGAGGCGGAGCGGCAGGCGTGGGCGGCGGCGGGCGAGTTCGACCCGAAGCCCGAGCCGGTCACCCGGCCCCCGGCGCGGGTCGAGGCACCGCCGGGCGGGCACGTCGTGGAGGCGCCCTTCGCGGCGACGGTGTGGCGGGTCGACGTCACCGCGGGCGAGCGCGTCGAGAACGCGCAGTCGCTGGTGACGCTGGAAGCGATGAAGACCGAGGCGCGGATCCCCGCGCCGGCGAGCGGTGAGGTGGTCGAGGTGCTCGTGTCCCCCGGTGACCAGGTGGCCCCCGGCACGCCGCTGGTGGTGCTGGGATGAGCGCCCTCGAAGAGCGGGTACGAGCGGCTTACCGGCGGATCGAGCAGGTGGACCGGCCGGAGATCTGGATCGACCTCCGGCCGGAAGCCGACGTCCTGGCCGAGGCGGCGGCCCTGCCGGAGCACGGGTTGCCGTTGTACGGGAAGCTCGTGGCGGTCAAGGGCAACATCGACGTCGCCGGGCTGCCGACGACGGCGGGCTGCCCGGACTACGCGTACAAGCCGGAGGCCGACGCGCCGGTGGTGGCGCGGCTGCGCGCAGCCGGGGCACTGGTGCTCGGCACGACGAACCTGGACCAGTTCGCGACCGGGCTGGTCGGGACGCGCAGCCCCTACGGCGCGGTGCGCAACGCCGTGGATCCCGCCTACGTTTCCGGCGGGTCGAGTTCGGGGTCCGCGGTGGCTGTCGCGTTGGGGATCGTGGATCTCGCCTTGGGGACGGACACCGCGGGGTCCGGCCGGGTGCCCGCGGCGTTCAACGGGATCGTCGGCCTCAAGCCCACCCCGGGGCTGCTGCCCACGGACGGAGTCGTCCCGGCGTGCGCGAGCATCGACTGCGTGTCGCTGTTCGCGCGGACGGTCGAGGAGGCGTCGTTCGCGCTGACCTGCCTGGCCGAACCCGCGCAGGTCCACACGGGACGGTTCCGCCTCGGCGTCCCGGCCCCGGACCAGCTGGGGCCCCTGGCGCCCGGCTGGGCGGAGGCGTTCGACGCGGCGGTGGCGGACTACGCCGCGGCCGGCGCCGAAGTGACCACTGTGGACATCTCGGCGTTCCTGGAGGCGGCGCAGCTGTTGTACGGCGGCGCGTTCGTCGCCGAGCGGTACACGGCGGTCGGCGAGTTCATCGACGCGCACCCGGACGCGGTCGACCCGGTCGTGCGCTCGATCATCGGCCCGGCCCGGGACATCTCCGCGCACCGGCTGTTCGCCGACCAGGCCACCCTGGCCGGCCTGCGGGCGGAGGCGCTGGTGGCGCTGGCGGGCGTCGACGCACTCCTGCTCCCGACGACGACCGAGCACCCGACGATCGCGGAGGTCGCGGCGGACCCGGTGGCGGTGAACGCCCGCCTGGGCCGGTTCACCAACGCCACCAACCTGTTCGGGCTGTCGGCGCTGGCCGTCCCGGCGGGAACGGTGGCCGGCCGCCCGTTCGGCGTGATGTTCCTCGGCGCGCCGCACGACGACCTGAAACTGGCGGCGCTGGCGGGACTGCGCTCGTCGCGCATCCCGATCGTGGTGGTCGGAGCGCACCTGAGGGGCCAGCCGCTGAACCACGAGCTGACCTCCCGCGGCGGCCGGTTCGTGTCGGCGGTCTCGACGGCGGCCGCGTACCGGCTGTACGCGCTGGACACGGTGCCGCCGAAGCCGGGCCTGGTGCGGGTGGCGTCCGGCGGCGTGTCGGTGGCCGCCGAGGTCTGGGACCTGCCGGCGCGCGGCTTCGGCGAGTTCGTGGCCGGCATCCCGGCGCCCCTGGCCATCGGCAAGCTGGAACTGGCCGACGGCAGGCGGGTCTCCGGCTTCCTGTGCGAGCCGTCGGCCACGGAAGCCGCGGAGGACATTTCGGCGAAGGGCGGGTGGCTGGCACACCTGGGCATCGGGTAAACGGGTTGCGCGGCAGGGTGACACTGAAGTCATGAACACCCTGCCTTGCGGCCACCCGGGCCGCATCGGCTCCCTGCGCACCTGTTTGCATCTGGCTGTCGAAGAACCTCCCCCGTCCACCCGCCACCTGACCGGCGTGGGCACGCGTTACGACCTCGTCTGCGGCAAGTGCACGCCGGCCGCGCTGGTCGGCGTCTGCGAAAACTGCGCCGACCGGGCCGACCAGAAGAGCTTTCCCGCGGGCTGGCACGGCGAGCCCGAAATCCTGGTGCGGGACCGGCAACCCGGCGGTACCTGGTCCGCCCGCCCCTGCCCGGTGCAGCCGCTGAACGACGGCTGTCTGGCGCCGATGCCCGGACACTGGCTCGCGCTCACCGCGGAGGGCTTCGTGCGGATCACCGACGACGACCAGTGGCTCGTCGGGCCGGTCGAGCTGCCCGAAGAAACCTGCGAAGACATCCGCGACTTCCCCGACCGGCCCCGCCGCGGCCTGCACACCTCCCGCGACGGGCGGTTCGCCTCGGTGGTCTCCGACTACGGCCGGTTCGCCACCGTCGTCGACCTCGACGAGTGGCTGACCGTGCTCGACCTCGACCGGGACCGGAACGACAACGAACACACCCGCTACCCGTTCGCCTTCCTCGGCGAAGGCGAATCGGCCAAGGTCGTCGCGGGCACCGACTGGAACCGCCTGGACGTGTTCACCCTGCCCGGCGGAGAGCTGCTGACCGACCGGGAAACCGCGGCACCGCAGAAGGGCGAGCCGGAACCCGAGCACTACCTCGACTACACCCAGGGCGCGCTCCACGTGAGCCCGTCCGAGCGGTCACTGGTCGTGGACGGCTGGGTCTGGATGCCCGTGGGTGCCCCGCTGGTCGTGGCCGTCGCGGCGTGGCTCGCCGGCGATGTCCACGCGGCCGAGACGGGCCGGCACCTCACTCCCGGTCGCAGCAGCGAGTGGGACCAGCCGATCGCCTGGCTGGACGACACCACGGTCGCCATCCAGCGCATGGGCGCCTCCTGGCAGGAGATGCTCGACGGCGTCGAGCTCTACGACGCCGGGACCGGGCGCCGCACCGGGATGTTCGCGGGTCCGGCCGGACGGATGTGGGCCCACGGCGGGCTGCTCTACGTCGCCGCCGAAGCCGGGCTCGAAGTCTGGGATCCGGCCGAAGGGGCGCGGATCGGGTTCCTCGAAGGGTTCACGCCGATCGCCCACAACGACGGCACCTTTGCCGAACTCCGTAACGATCAGCTGAGAACTTGGACAACTCCGCGGTAACAAACCTCACCCGTGGGCACCTCGACGCCGATTCTCCTGAGTGACCCCCGGAGGCGGCCATGACCACGGCGACCACATCCCCGCAGAACACCCTCGTCCACTCGTACCTGTTCCTCCGGCGCGCCATCGGGCTGATCGGCCTGGCCCTGCCGCTCGTCCTCATCCTCGGCAAGCAGCTCCTCCAAGGCGGCCCGCTCATCGGCTCCCTGAGCGGCTACTACTACACCGATCTCCGGGACGTCCTGGTCGGCGCGATGTGCGCGGTCGGCGTGTTCCTGCTCGCCTACTACGGACACGACTACGTCGACAACATCGCCAGCACGGTCGCCGGCCTGGGCGCGATCGGGCTGGCGCTGTTCCCCACCACGCCGGACCACGACGTCACCGCCTGGGACCGCACCGCCGGCGTCCTGCACCTCGCCTTCGCGGCGGTGTTCTTCCTCTCCCTCGCCTACTTCTGCTTGAGGTTGTTCCCGCACGACGGCGAGCAGCCGGAGAAGTCCGGCGCGCTCTACCGGGTCTGCGGTGGCGTGATCCTCGCCTGCCTGGCGCTCATCGCCCTGGCCAAGTACCTCGGCCTCACCCCGGACCTGCACCCGGCGCTGTGGCTGGAGGCGGTCGCGGTGGAGGCGTTCGGCGTCGCGTGGCTCGTGAAAGGACGGACGCTGGAGCCCAAGAGTGTGCTGTAGCCCACTCGACCGGGCCACACCACTGGTTACCGGTGGGTAACAAGGGCTATCGTGCGGTCAAGAAACCTGTCTACATCTCTGGAGCATTCGTGGCCGCACCAGCAACGCCGCTCGCGCCGAACGCGCGGGGCGTGCGCAACGTCGCCTTCGTCGAGGGGGTCCGCACCCCCTTCGGCAAGGCCGGCGACAAGGGCATCTACGCCGGGACCCGGGCCGACGACCTCGTCGTCAACGCCATCCGCGAGCTGCTGCGGCGGCACCCCGAACTGCCGCCCGAGCGCGTCGACGAGGTGGCCATCGCCGCCACCACCCAGACCGGTGATCAGGGCCTGACCATCGGCCGCACCGCCGCGCTGCTGGCCGGGCTGCCCAAGTCCGTGCCCGGCTTCGCCATCGACCGCATGTGCGCCGGCGCCATGACCGCCGTCACCACCGCCGCGTCCGGCATCGGCTTCGGCGCCTACGACATCGCCATCGCCGGTGGCGTCGAGCACATGGGCCGCCACCCGATGGGCGAGGGCGTCGACCCGAACCCGCGGATCATCGCCGACAAGCTCGTCGACCCGACCGCCCTGGTCATGGGCCAGACCGCCGAGAACCTGCACGACCGGTTCCCCGCGATCACCAAGCAGCGCACCGACGCCTACGCCGCGCGCAGCCAGGAGCGCTACGCCGAAGCCGTGAAGACCGGCAAGATCGGCCCCGAGCTGGTGCCCGTCGCCACCCGGTCCGCCGAGCTCGGCTGGGGCCTGGCCACCGAGGACGAGCCGCCGCGGCCGGGCACCACGGTCGAGCAGCTGGCGAACCTCAAGACGCCGTTCCGCCCGTTCGGCCGGGTCACCGCGGGCAACGCCGCGGGCCTCAACGACGGCGCCACCGCGTCGCTCCTCGCCGACGAGGACACCGCCCGCGAGCTGGGCCTGCCGGTCGCCATGCGGCTGGTCGGCTACTCCTTCGCCGGCGTCGAGCCGGAGGTAATGGGCATCGGCCCGGTGCCGGCCACCGAGAAGCTGTTCAAGCGCACCGGCCTGTCCATCGACGACATCGGCCTGTTCGAGATCAACGAGGCCTTCGCCGTGCAGGTGCTGGCCTTCCTCGACCACTTCGGCATCGACGACGAAGACCCGCGCGTCAACCAGTGGGGCGGCGCCATCGCCTGCGGCCACCCGCTGGCCTCGTCCGGCGTCCGGCTGATGACGCAGCTGGCCCGCCAGTTCGCCGAGCGGCCCGACGTGCGGTACGGCATGACGACGATGTGCATCGGCATCGGCATGGGCGGCACCGTGATCTGGGAGAACCCGGCGTTCGAGGGGACCAAGTAATGACTTTCACCGCAGAAGAGGCGAAGGCCGCGTTCCCGGACGAGGTCGTCACCCACGCGAAGACCCGCCTGATCAAGGTGCCCGGCCTGACCAAGCAGGTCGCGCTGATCACGCTCGACAACGGCCACGACCACACCCGGCCGAACACCTTCGGCCCGCAGGGCCTCGTGTCGTTGAACGCCGCGCTCGACGAGGCCTTCGCCGCCGAGCCGGCCGCGATCGCCGTCACCGGCAAGCCGTTCATCTTCGCCGTCGGCGCCGACCTGTCCGGCGTCGAAGCCGTCAGCGACCCGAAGCTGGCGCGCGAGATCGCCCAGACCGGGCACGACGTGTTCCGCCGCCTCACCGAGTCGACGATCCCGACGTTCGGCTTCGTCAACGGCGCGGTCATGGGCGGCGGCCTGGAGCTGGCGCTGTCCTGCCACTACCGGACGCTGTCGGAGAACACCGCCGCCATCGCCTTCCCCGAGGTCTTCCTCGGCCTGTTCCCGGGCTGGGGCGGCACGCAGCTGCTGCCGAACCTGATCGGCGCGGACGCCGCCGTCACGGTGATCATCGAGAACGCCCTGGCGCAGAACAAGATGCTCAACGTCAAGCAGACGGCCGAGCTCGGCATCGTCGACGCGGTCTTCGGCTCGGCCGACTACCTCGAGCAGTCGCTGCTGTGGCTGGCGAAGGTGGTCAACGGCGAGATCGAGCCGGAGCGCCGCGAGATCGACCGCGGTTCGGCCTGGGACGCCGCCATCGCCCGCGCCAAGTCCATTGTGGACGGCCGCACGCACGGCGCGTCGCCGGGCGCCACCAAGGCCGTCGAGCTGCTCGAACTGGCCCGCGAGAACGACCTCGACCGCGGCTACGCGGCCGAGACCGACGGCCTCGCCGAGCTGCTCATGTCCGACGTCCTGCGCGCCGGGCTGTACTCGTTCAACCTGGTCAACAAGCGTGCCAAGCGCCCGGCCGGCGCGCCGGACAAGTCCCTGGCGCGCAAGGTGAACAAGGTCGGCATCGTCGGCGCCGGCCTGATGGCCAGCCAGCTCGCGCTGCTGTTCGTCCGCCGCCTGAAGGTGCCGGTCGTGCTCACCGACGTCGACCAGGAGCGCGTCGACAAGGGCGTGGGTTACGTCCACGCCGAGATCGACAAGCTGCTGAGCAAGAAGCGCGTCTCCCCGGACGGCGCGAACCGGCTCAAGGCGCTGGTCACCGGCTCGCTCGACAAGGCCGCCTTCGCCGACGCCGACTTCGTCATCGAGGCCGTCTTCGAGGAGCTGGGCGTCAAGCAGCAGGTGTTCGCCGAGCTGGAGCAGCACGTCAAGCCCGAGGCGATCCTGGCGACGAACACCTCGTCGCTGTCGATCACCGCAATGGCGTCGAAGCTGCAGCACCCCGAGCGGGTCGTCGGCTTCCACTTCTTCAACCCGGTCGCCGTGCTGCCGCTGCTGGAGATCGTCCGCGGCGAGCAGACCGACGACGCATCCCTGGCGACGGCGTTCTCGGTCGGCAAGCAGCTGAAGAAGTCCAGCGTGCTGGTGAAGGACGCTTCGGCGTTCGTCGTCAACCGGCTGCTGCTGCGCTTCCTCGGCGAGGTGCTGGTCACCGTCGACGAGGGCACGCCGTTCGACGTGGCCGACAAGGCCCTCGAGCCGCTCGGCCTGCCGATGACGCCGCTGACACTGATGCAGCTGGTCGGCCCGGCCATCGCGCTGCACGTCGGCGAGACGCTGCACGAGGCCTTCCCGGACCGGTTCACCGTGTCCGAGAACCTCGCCAAGTTCGTCAAGGCCGGCAAGAAGGGCGTCTGGATCTGGGACGCGCAGGGCAACCAGTCGGCCGACCCCGAGGTCGTCGAGCTGTGGACCCAGGGCGACAAGCCGTCCACCTCGGAGGAGGTGCGCGACCGGGCGCTGTCGGCCATCGCCGAGGAGATCCGGATCATGCTCGACGAGGGCGTGGTCGCCGAGGCGCAGGACATCGACCTGTGCCTGATCCTCGGTGCGGGCTGGCCGTTCTGGAACGGCGGCATCACGCCGTACCTGGACCGCTCCGGCGTCTCCGAGCGGGTGAACGGCAAGCCGTTCCTCGCCCCGGGCGTGGCGTCGGTCCCGACGGCCTAGTACTCGCCCTCGCGAGGGCACTTCGGCGGCGGCGCAGTGAGTTTCAGCTGCGCCGCCGTCGTGTCGGAGTCGATCACCGTGACCCGCTCGGCAGTCCGGTAGCGGGCGTGCAGCTCCTGCGCCCAGGCCTTCAGGTCGGTGCCCGGGACGGCGAGCAGCGAGACCGACGGCGGGTCGAGGAACACCCGCCGCGCCTTCGGGTCGTCGCGCAGCACCGGCACCGCGGCCCGCATGTCCTCTTCGGACACATAGGTCACGACGACCGCCGCGCACAGCGTGTGCCCGGCCAGGGGCGCCGGGTTCGTGTCCACCGGCAGCTCGGGTGGCCGGACGAGCGCGGCGATGAAGAAGGCCAGCCCGACGCCGGCCGCCAAAGCGAGCGCGCCGGCCGCCACCAGCACCTGGGCCAGGGGTTTCTCCGCCACACCGAAGATCACAGCACACGTTGGCCGCCGGGACACCGCCCGTTCACCCCGGCGGCTTAGCGTCCCGCCGTGACCACCGACAGACGCCGCTTCCTCAAGGGTGCCGGACTCGCGGCCGCCGCCGCGGGCGTGCCCCTCGCGGCTCCCGCCGCCGCTTCCGCTTCCGCTCCCGCCGAGTTCGATCTGGGCCGGGTGTGCGGCCGCTACCAGTGGCTGGTCGGCGACCACCACACGCACAGCCAGTACTCCTACGACGCGATGTACCGGATCGACGACATCGCGCGCGGCGGGCGGGCGCACGGCGCGGACTGGATCGTCTTCACCGACCACGGCCACGCCGAGCACGAGAAGGTGTCGGTCGAGCCCACCGAGGCGGACTTCCTCGCCGCCCGGCGGAAGTACCCGGACCTGTTGCTGTGGCACGGCATGGAGTGGAACGTCCCGGGCGCCGAGCACGCGACCGTGTTCTTCCAGGCCGGTTCGGCGCAGGCGGCCAAGCTGCGCGAGTTCGAGCGGGCCTTCGACTGGCGGCTGACGAACTCGGAGGCGTCGAGCCCGGCGAACGAGGCCCTCGCGCTGCGGGCGTTGCGCTGGCTCTCCGACGAGGAACGCGCGCGGCGGATCCACGCGCCGGTCGTGCTGATCAACCACCCGCTGCGCAACGGCCGCGTCGCCCCGCACGAGCTGCGGGCCTACCGCGACGCCGCGCCGAGCATCGTCATCGGCATGGAGGGTGCGCCCGGCGCCCAGGCGGACGGCTTCCCCAAGCCGCTCGGCAACGGCGGCGCGCGCGGCGGGTACGTCAACAACCCCGGCGCGAACTCGTGGCCCGGCTTCCCGGCCGAGGCGTACCGGACGCACGGCGGCTGGGACTGGGCGACGGCGAAGGTCGGCGGGCTGTGGGACTCGCTGCTGGCCGAGGGGAAGCCGTGGTGGGTCACCACGAACTCCGACTCGCACTACAACCGCGGCGACACGCTGGTCCGCCCGGACGTGCCGGGCGACTGGTACGACACGCACGGCAAGTTCCCCGACCCGGTCGACTCCGGCAAGCCGCAGCTGCTCGCGCCGTACGCGGACTTCTACCCGGGCGAGTTCAGCCGCACGTACGTCGGCGTCACGCGGGGGAGTCTCGAAGGCATCCTCGAAGGCCTGCGGGCCGGGCGGATCTGGGGCTCGCACGGCGGCCTGGTCGCCGAGCTCGAGGTCGAGGCGCACAGCGGTGGCTCCGCGGTGACGCTGGGCGGGCGCCTGCGGGTGCGGCGGGGTTCGGACGTCACGGTCGTCGTGCGGGCGCGGCTGGCGTCCCGGCCGAACGGCGGCGGCTCGGTGCCGCGGCTGGCGCACCTGGACGTCATCGCGGGCCCCGTCACCGGCCCGGCCGCCGATCGCGACACGATGACCGCGCCGGGCACGCGGGTCGTGGAGTCGTTCGAGCCGCGCTGGGCGCCGGGACGGCAGGTCGTCTTCCGGCACACCTTCCGGAACGTCCGGGAACCGTTCTACCTGCGGGTGCGGGGCTCGAACGGCGACGCCGAGCCCACGCCGGACGTCATCGGGCAGGCGAATCCGTTCGAGGACTTGTGGTTGTACGCGAATCCGGTTTTTGTGGACCTGTGCTGAGTGGACTGTCCCGTCGGCTGCTCGTGTGGTCGATCATGACCGGGTTGCGGTTCCTGTTGCGGTTGCCTTCCCCGGTGCTGAGGGTGATCGCGGGCCGTCCGGTGGTGGTGGACGGCCGGCGGCCGGTCCTCACCGCCCAGGTGCTCATGCGGGTGTCGCGGCTGGCGCCGTTCGACTCGCCGCACCAGAACGGCGACCTGGCGCGGGCCCGGACCGAGCTGAACCTGGCGGGGGCGCTGGCCGGCGCCGGGATCTGCCCCGGCGTCCGGACCCGCGATACGACGTGGCCCGGGCCGGGCGGGCCGCTGCCCTTGCGGTGGTACGAAGCGGAGGGCGTCCCGGCGCCCGCCCCGGCGATCGTGTACTTCCACGGCGGCGGGTTCGTGCTCGGCAGCATCGACACGCACGAAGGCGCGTGCCGGCTGCTCGCCGAGGAAGCCGGCGTGCGGGTGGTGTCGATCGGCTACCGGCTCGCGCCGGAACACCCGTTCCCCGCGGCGGCGTCGGACGCGGTGGCGGCGTTCGCCTTCGTCCACGAGCACGCGGCGGAGTTCGGCGTCGACCCGGCCCGGCTGGCGGTGGGCGGCGACAGCAGTGGCGGCAACCTGGCGGCGGTGGTCGCCCACGCGGCGGCCCGCGGCGAGCTGCCCCGCCCGGCGTTCAGCCTCCTGCTCACCCCGGCGACGGACGCCCTCGGCGGGTCGGAGTCGCACCGGCAGTTCGGCTCGGGCTTCCGCCTCGACCGCGACGAGTGGGCCTGGTACCGCGACCAGTACGTCCGCGACCCGGAGTCCTACACCGACCCGCGAGCCTCGGTGATCTACGACGACACCCTCGACGGCCTCCCCCCGACGTACGTGGCCACGTGCGGTTTCGACCTCCTCCGCGACGAAGGCGACGCCTACGCAACCCGCCTCGCCGCCGCGGGGGTCCCGTTGGTACACCGACGTCACGAAGGCCAGCTCCACGGCTTCGCCAACCGAGTCGGCGTCGACCCGGACGCCCGCGCAGCCATGCTCCACGCCGCCGGAGTCCTCCGAGCCGCCCTCGCCCTCACCCGCCCCCGTGATTGAGCACGGAACCCGCGTGATCGAGCACGGATCTCGCGTGACTGAGCACGGAACTCGCGTGATTGAGGGCGGAACTCGCGAGTTCCGTCTCTAATCACGCGAGTTCCGCCTCAAATCACGCGGGATCCGGCTCCAAGCACGCGAGATCCGGTTCCGATCACGGGGTCAGTGGACCGGGAGGTGGACTGTCACGCCCAGGCCGCCGCCCACGATGGGCTCGGCCGTGACCGTTCCGCCGTGGGCGGCCACTGCCGCGCGGACGATCGACAGGCCCAGGCCCGCGCCGTGGCGGGCGGTGCGGGCCACGCCGGCGCGGCGGAACGGCTCGAACAGCTCCGGCACCGCCGCCGGGTCGACCAGGCCACCCGAGGAGCGGACCCGCAGCATCGACCACCGCGGCCCCGGCTGCGTCGTCACCTCCAGCCAGCCTCCCTCGACGTTGTGGCGGACGGCGTTCTCCAGCAGGTTGCCCGCGATCCGCTCCAGCAGCGCCGGGTCGCCGAACGCGGACGCCGACACCACGGAAAACGTCGCCCGGATACCCCGCTGCGAGGCTTCACGCTGCACCGCGCGCCACGCCCGGTCGACGAGCACCGCGAGGTCCACCGGCTCGCGCACGCCGAGCCCGGCGCCGTCGGTGCGGGCCAGCAGCAGCAGGGAGTTGACCAGCTGCCCGGCGCGCTCGGTCGCGTCCCGGACCACGCCGGCCATCCGGCGCAGCTCGGCTTCGTCGGCCGCGTCGTCGGCCAGGGTGACGTCGAGTTCCGTGCGGATCACCGACAACGGCGTCCGCAGCTCGTGACTCGCGTTGGCGACGAAGTGGCGTTGCGCGTCGAACGCCGCCTGGAGCCGGTCGAGCATGTCGTCGAACGTGCTCGCCAGCTCGGCCAGCTCGTCGCGGGAGCGGATCTCGCCGATCCGCTCCCCCAGCGACTCGACCGACAGCCGCCGCGCGGTGCCGGTGATCTCGCGCAGCGGCAGCAGCACGCGCGAGGTGAACGTCCAGGCGAGGATCGCCGCGGCCGCCACCACCAGCAGGAACGCGATCGAGCCGAACAGCAGCATCCGGTCGCGGGCGTGCACGCGCAGGTGCTCGGCGAGCGTGGAGGCGTCGACCGTGACGCCGTCGACGACCACCGTGCTGCCCGGCGGCATCTGCGGAACGGTGTCGAGCGAGTCCCGCACCAGCGTCCAGGCCAGCCAGAGCAGCAGCAGGCTGACGGCGGCGACCAGGACGGTCGCCAGCAGCGTGATCCGGGCGCGGAGGGTGCGGGTGCCCGGCAGGTTCACGCGCGTTGCGGGGTGCCGGGTTCCGGCACGCGGTACCCGGAGCCGACGACGGTCTCGATGATCCCCGGCTCGCCGAGCTTCTTGCGCAGCGTCATGACGGTGACCCGGACGGTCGTGGTGAACGGGTCGGCGTTCTCGTCCCACACCCGCTCGAGCAGTTCCTCGCTGCTGACGACGGACCCGGCCGCCTGCAGCAGGACTTCGAGGACGCCGAACTCCTTGCGCGTCAGCTCCACCGGCCCACTGGCGCGCCGCACGGTCCGCTTGGCCGGGTCGAGTTCGACGTCCCCGGCGGTGAGCAGCGGCGGCGCGGCCGGCGTGGCCCGGCGGCCCAGCGCCCGCACCCGCGCGACCAGCTCGGGGAAGGCGAACGGCTTGGCGAGGTAGTCGTCGGCGCCCAGCGACAGCCCGTCGACCCGGTCGGACACCGAGCTGCTCGCGGTGAGCATCAGCACCCGGGTCAGTTCCCCGGACGCGACGATCTCCCGGCACAGCTCGTCCCCGGACATCCCGGGCAGGTCCCGGTCCAGCAGCACGACGTCGTACCGCGTGACGGCGGCCTTTTCGTGCCCGTCGTCCCCGGTGAGCGCGACGTCCACCGCCATCCCCTCGCGGCGCAGCCCGCGGGCGATCGCGTCGGCCAGGGGTTCTTCGTCCTCGACTACCAAAACTCGCACCAGCCCACAATCCCATATTTTCCTGAGAGTGCCCTTTAAGGACCGGGGGTGACCCACCGGAGGGCGAACCACAGCCGCATCCGGGTCTCCGGGTCCGCCAGATCCACCCCCAGCGCCTTCTCCACCTGGGCGATCCGGTGCCGGACGCTGTTGCGATGGACGCCCAGTTCGGCCGCCGTCGGTTCCCAGGCGCCGTGGTGGGCCAGCCAGGTCCGCAGCGTCCGCACCAACGCCCGGTCCCCCGCCTGATCGAGCGCCACCAACGGTTCCAACGCCCTCGACGCGAATCCGCGGGAGGCGTCCGGGTCCAGCAGCGCGTCGAAGTCGAGCGGCTCGCTCCCGGCCACGACCGGGCGGCCGAGCGCGAGCGCCCGCGAAAGCAGCAGCTCCGCCTCCGCCGAGGCCGCGGCCACCCGGGACGCCGGCACCGGCGAACCCACGGCCGCGAGCCAGCCGGCCGCGCGCAGGTCCTCCAACCGCGGGACCGAGCCGGCCACTGCCACGAACGACGGCCCGGGCAGCACCGACACCAGGGGCGTGTCCAGCCGGGCCCGCAGCCAGTCCGGGCGCCGGGCCACCTCGCCGGGACCCCGCCGAAACGCCGCCCCGGCGACCAGCCGGACGACGTCGGACCCCAGCAGCGACCGGGCCGCCTCGCCGGGGGACACCCGGCCAAGCAAGAGCCCGGTCGCCGCCGCGCCCAGCTCGGCCGCGTCCGAGCCCGCACGGCCGACCAGGCCGAGCAGGGCCGCCCCGACCGCGAGGATGGCCCGCTCGGCGCCGTCGAGCCGCCCGGGCCGGCCGACGACCACCAGGTGCGACGCCGTGGCCTGCGGGTAGACCGGCTGGACGACGACGAACCCGCCGTCGAGCTCGGTGGTCGCGCTCCGGATCCCGCTGCCCGCCCGCACGGTCGCCATCAGCTCCCGCACCGGAAGGGGCAGCGGCGCGGGCGCGTCGTGCGCGGCGGCCAGCACGTCCTCGGCGCCGACCAGGGCGACCCAGGACCCCAGCACCGCCGCCAGCGCCGACGTCAGCTCGCCGAGCCCGCCGCCCGCGGCGCGCGTGAGCGTCTCCCGCGCCGCCGTGATCCGCCGCTGCTCCCGCTGGCCGGCCTCGGCCAGCGCCACCGAGACCGCCCGGTTGACCGCCAGGAACGGCGTCCGCGACGGCACGACCAGCAGCGGCAGCCCGCGCCGCGCGCACGCCCGGCGCAGCGGCTCCGGCAGGGTCTCGTGCACCGTCGGGGTGAGCCCGAACCCCAGCGCCGTCACGCCGGCGTCGCGCAGCCCGCGCACGTACCGGTCGATCCGCTCCGGCAGGTTGACCCCGGCGGTGAGGATCAGTTCGCCGCCCAGCAGGTAGGGCGCGGGGTCCTCCAGCTCGCTGACGTGCGCCCAGCGCACCGGGGCGTCCAGCGCACCCGGCCGCAGCGTCTCGGGGACGACGTCGAGCGCGAGCTCCCGGTTGCCGACCACGTCCCGTAACGGGACATTCACCTCCGTGGACAGCGCATCCGTGCTCGGGGTCATTTCGTCCCTACCGATGTCGACATGGGGATGAATCATCCCATGCCGGGGAGGGTGCGGGCGAACCTACGGTGACCCGAAACGACGTGAGGAGGACACCGTGACCGGCGACTACGCAGTGATCGCGCTGTACATCGCGGGCATGCTCGGGGTCGGCTGGTACGGCCTCCGGCTCGCGAAGACGAAGTCCGACTACCTGGTCGCCGGACGGCGGCTGGGCTGGTTCATGTACTCCGGCACGATGTCGGCCGTCGTGCTCGGCGGCGCGTCGACCGTCGGCGGGGTGAAGCTCGGCTACACCTACGGCATCTCCGGCATGTGGCTGGTGGTCAGCATCGGCGTCGGCATCCTGGTGCTGCACGCGCTGTTCGCGCGGCGGCTGGTGCGGCTGAAGGTCTACACCGTCGGCGAGATGCTCGACCTGCGCTACGGCGGCCGCACCAGCGCGGTGTCCGGCGTCGTCATGTGGGGCTACACCCTGATGCTCACGGTGACCTCGACACTGGCCTTCGCGACCATCTTCAAGGTGCTGTTCGACCTGCCGAACTGGGCCGGGATCGCGATCGGCGGCTCGATCGTCGTGCTCTACTCGGTGCTCGGCGGCATGTGGTCGATCACGCTCACCGACATCGCCCAGTTCGTCATCAAGACGATCGGCATCCTGGCCATCCTGCTGCCGGTGGCGATCACGTCCGCGGGCGGCTTCGACGGGATGAGCGCCAAGCTCGACGCGAGCTTCTTCAGCTTCACCTCGATCGGCACCGACACGATCATCACCTACTTCGTCATCTACACCTTCGGCTTGCTGATCGGCCAGGACATCTGGCAGCGCGTGTTCACCGCCCGCACGCCGGCGATCGCGACGTCCGGTGGCATCACCTCCGGCGTCTACTGCCTGGTCTACGGCCTCGCCGGGGCCCTGATCGGCACCGCCGCGCACGCGCTGTACCCGGACATCGCCAGCGCCCAGGACGCCTTCGCGACGATCGTCGAACGCCTGCTGCCCACCGGCGTCCGCGGCCTGGTGCTGGCCGCTGCGCTCTCGGCGATGATGTCGACGGCGAGCGGCGCGCTGATCGCGTGTTCGACCACGACGACGTCGGACCTGCTCACCAAGCTGGGCCTCAAGAAGGGCGGCGAAGTCAGCCGCAACCGGCTCGCCACCCTCCTGCTCGGCCTCCTCGCGATCGGCATCGCGATGATCGTCGACGACGTCGTCAACGCGCTCACCATCGCCTACGACATCCTGGTCGGCGGCCTGCTCGTCGCGATCGTCGGCGCGCTGTTCTGGAAACGCGGCACGCGGCAAGGCGCGTACGCGTCGATGGTGGCCGGCACGATCTCGGTCATCGCCTTCATGATCGTCGACGGCGTCGACGCCAACACCCCGATCTACTGGGGCCTCGGCGCGAGCCTGGTCGTCTACCTGGCGGTCAGCTTCGCCACGCCCCGCACTTCCGAGACCATCCTCTCCGTCTGGACCCACCGCCTGAGCGGCCGGGAAACCCCCATCGAGAACCGGGAACAGGAGCCCACCAGTGCCTAACATCGGACCCCTCGACTCGTCGCGCATCCCCCGGTTCGCCGGCTTCGCGACCTTCGCGCGGCTGCCGCGGATCGACCAGGTCGAACGCGCCGACGTCGCCGTCGTCGGGGTGCCCTTCGACTCCGGCGTGTCCTACCGGCCCGGCGCCCGGTTCGGCCCGGCGGCCGTCCGCGAGGCGAGCCGGCTGCTGCGGCCGTACCACCCGGAGCTGGACGTCTCGCCGTTCGAGGAGAAGCAGGTCGTCGACGCCGGTGACATCGCGGTCAACCCGTTCAACATCGGCGAAGCGATCGAGACGCTGCAGCAGGAAGCCGAAGCGCTGCAGGCGGACGGGACGCGGCTGGTGACGGTCGGCGGCGACCACACGATCGCCCTGCCGCTGCTGCGCGCGGCGGCCAAGAAGCACGGACCCGTTGCGCTGCTGCACTTCGACGCCCACCTCGACACCTGGGACACCTACTTCGGCGAGCCCTACACCCACGGCACGCCGTTCCGGAGGGCGTCCGAGGAAGGCATCCTCGACACGAGCGCGCTGTCGCACGTCGGTACCCGCGGGCCGCTCTACGGCAAGCGCGACCTCGAAGAAGACCGCCGGCTGGGCTTCGGCATCGTCACCTCCGGCGACGTCCTGCGCCGGGGCGTCGCCGAGACGGTCGATGCGCTGCGCCAGCGCATCGGCGACCGCCCGCTCTACGTCTCGGTCGACATCGACGTCCTCGACCCGGCCCACGCGCCCGGCACCGGCACCCCCGAGGCGGGCGGCATGACGAGCCGGGAGCTGCTGGAGATCCTGCGCGGGCTGCGCGACCTCAACCTGGTCGGCGCGGACGTCGTCGAGCTGGCCCCGGCCTACGACCACGCGGAGATCACCGCCATCGCGGCCTCCCACGTCGCCTACGACCTGGTGAGCCTGCTGGCCCTGGGGAAGGGCGAATGACCCGCATCGGCGGCGACGTCGTCGTCGAAACGCTGCGGGCCCTGGGCGCCGACACGGTGTTCGGGCTGCCGGGTCAGCACGCGCTGGGCCTGTTCGAGGCGCTGCGGCGGGCCGACGACCTGCGCGTGATCAGCGGGCGCGTCGAGAACAACCTCGCCTTCGCCGCCGACGGTCACGCCCGCGCCCGGCTCGCGGCGGACCCGGACGGCCCGGTGCCGGTGACGCCGCTGATCGTCTCGACCGGCCCGGGTGCGTTGCTGACGCTGGCTTCGCTGCAGGAGTCGCGCGCGGCGTCGGTGCCGGTGCTCGGCATCTCGAGCCAGGTCCCGGTCGCCGGCCTCGGCGGCGGACGGCACGGCTACCTGCACGAACTGCCCGACCAGCAGGCGAGTTTCCGGGACGTCGTGAAGTCGGTGCACGTCGTGCGGCGGGCGGGCCAGCTCCCGTCGGCGCTGCGGGAGGCGTGGACGTCGGCGGCGACCGCGCCCTACGGCCCGGTGTGGGTCGAGATCCCGCAGGACGTGCTGCTCGGCCCGGCCGGGCTGCCGCCGATCACGTCGGTGTCGGCCGCGCCCGTTCCCCTGGCACCCCTGCCCGAGCTGGTCACCGAGGCGGCCGGCCTGCTCGCGGCGGCCACGAACCCGGTGATCCTGGCCGGCGGCGGGGCACTGCGGTCGGGGGCGCACGCCGAGCTGCTGGCCCTGGCCGAAGCCCTCCGCGCGCCGGTGATCTCGACGTTCGGCGGCAAGGGCGTGTTCGGCTGGGACCACGAACTGTCCGGGCGGTCGTGGCTGGAGGACTGGCACACCACGGAGTTCCTCGAGAACGCCGACGTCCTGCTCGTGCTCGGCTCGGGTCTCGGCGAGCTGTCCAGCAACTACCGCGAGTTCGCCCCGCGCGGCCGGGTGATCCAGGTCGAGGCCGACCTCGGGAAGCTGGAGTCGAACTACCCGGGCCTGGGCCTGCACGCCGACGTCCGGCTGACGCTGCAGGCGCTGCTGGAGTGGGTGCCGATGCGGGCGTCCGACGGCCGGGCCGAGAAAGCGGTCTCCGGGCTGCTCGCCCGCGTCGAGTCCCGGTTGGACGGTCAGGACCTGGCCGTCGAGCGGAAGCTGATCGACGACGTCCGCGCCGCGCTGCCCGAGGGCACGCAGACGTTCTGGGACATGACGATCGCGGCGTACTGGGCCTGGTCGGCGTGGAACCCCGAAGGCGCGCCGATCCACACGGCCCAGGGCGCGGGCGGCCTGGGCTACGGCCTGCCGGGCGCGCTCGGCGGCGCGGCGGCCGGCCGTCCCACGCTCGCCGTCTCGGGTGACGGCGGCGCGATGTACGGCGTCGCCGAGCTGGCCACGGCGGTGCAGCACGGCCTCGACGTGACGTGGCTGATCATCGACGACGGCGGCTACGGCGTCCTGCGCGAGTACCTCACCGACGCCTTCGGCCAGACGACGGCGACCGAGCTGACCCGGCCCGACTTCGTCGCCTTGGCCGCTTCGTTCGGCGTCCCGGCCCGGCTGTCGTCGTTGGACACGGTGGGCGCGGACCTCGCCGACGCACTGCGCACGCCCGGGCCGTCCGTCGTCGTCCTCCCCGCGTTGCTGAAGCTGTTCGCGCCGACCCACCTGGAGAAGGCATGACCCGCACCCTGGAGCTGACCGACCCGGCGACCGGCGAGGTGTCCGGCACCAGCCCCGTCGCCTCGCAGTCCGATGTGGACAACGCACTGACGGCCGCCGCGCAAGCGTTTGCGACCTGGCGGCGCAGCACCCCGGCGCAGCGTCAGCTGGCGTTGCTGAAGATCGCCGACGCCCTGGAGGCCCGGGCGGCCGAGTTCGCGGACCTCGAGGTGCGCGAGACCGGCAAGATCCGCTCGGTCGTCCTCGACGAGGAGATCCCGGAGTGCGTGAGCGCGCTGCGGTTCTTCGCCGGAGCCGCCCGCCACCTGGAGGGCACCGCGGCCGGCGAGTACACGCCGGGCCACACGTCGGTGATCCGCCGCGAGCCGGTCGGCGTCTGCGCCCAGATCGCCCCGTGGAACTACCCGCTGATGATGGCGGTCTGGAAGATCGCCCCGGCTCTGGCGGCGGGCAACACGGTGGTGCTCAAGCCGGCCGAGACGACCCCGTCGACGGCCGTCCGGCTGGCCGAGATCGCGGCGGAGTTCCTGCCTCCGGGGGCATTCACCGTGCTGACCGGCGACCGCGACACCGGCCGGGCGCTGGTCAAGCACCCGCTCACCGCACTCGTCTCGATCACCGGCTCGACGCGGGCGGGCATCGACGTGGCCACGGTGGCGGCCGCCGACCTCAAGCGCACCCACCTGGAGCTGGGCGGCAACGCACCGCTGCTGGTGTTCCCGGACGTCGACCTCGCGGAGACGGCGGAGGGCATCGTGGGCGCGGCGTTCTACAACGCGGGCCAGGACTGCACGGCGGGCAGCCGGGTCCTGGTCCACGAGTCGATCCACGACGACTTCGTCGCGGCGCTGGCCAAGGCCGCCGCGGCGCAGACGCCGGGCGTCGACTACGGGCCGCTGAACAGCGCGGCGCAGTTCTCCCGCGTCGAAGGCCTGATCGCGCGCTTGCCCTCGCACGCCCGCATCGAGACCGGCGGCACCCGCTTCGGTTCCCGGGGGTTCTTCTTCGCCCCCACGGTGATCTCGGGCCTGCGGCAGGACGACGAGATCGTCCAGGAGGAGATCTTCGGCCCGGTGATCACGGTCCAGTCCTTCGCGGACGAGGCCAAGGGCGTCGAACTGGCCAACGGCGTCCCCTACGGCCTGGCGTCCTCGGTGTGGACCCGCGACCTCGGCGTCGCGGCCAGGGTGTCGGCCGACCTGGACTTCGGTTGTGTGTGGGTCAACACGCACGGGCCACTGGTCGCCGAGATGCCCCACGGCGGCTTCGGGCATTCCGGCCACGGCAAAGATCTCTCGGCGTACGCGTTCACCGAGTACACCCGCGTCAAGCACGTGATGACGAGGTTCGCGTGAGCGACAGGATCACGGACGTCGAACAGCACGGCACATGGTGTCGAGCATCAACGCGTTCGCAACGTCTTTCTCCTCACCGATGAGCATCCTTGGCCGACTCTTCCGACGAAGACCCAAGCCGGGAAGCCCACTCGGTAACCCGCCGCGCAACATCCTGAGCGGTCAGCCCAACCCTAGCCAGAACCTCGTCCCGGCTCCCGTGGTCATGGAACGACTGAGGAACAGCCAGATCCCGCAGGGGAACATCACACTCGGCATCCCGGAACATCGCGGCAAGAGCCGACCCGAACCCACCATGCCGACCACTGTCCTCGACAGTGACGACAAGCTTGTGCTGCGAAGCCAGGGCAACCAACTCAGCGGGAACCGGAAGCACCCACCGAGGATCGACAACGGTAACCCCGATCCCCTGATCAGCCAGCCGATCGGCAGCCGCAAGCCCCAAAGTCGCAAAGGCACCGACCGTCACAAGAAGAACGTCAGCACCCTCGGCCGGCCGGCGCAGCACGTCGACACCGCCAACCCGCTCGACGGCGGCGACATCGGTACCGACCTTGCCCTTCGAGAACCGAAGAGCGGTAGGCCCGTCGGAAACAGCAATGGCCTCCCGCAGCTCCTCCCGCAGAGTGGCCGGGTCACGCGGAGCGGCAACCCGCATCCCGGGAACCATCCCGAGCAACGACAGATCCCACATACCGTGGTGAGAAGGCCCATCGGGCCCGGTGATCCCGGCCCGGTCCAGCACCAGCGTCACGGGCAGCCGATGCAGGGCGACATCCATCAGCACCTGGTCGAACGCCCGGTTCAGGAACGTCGAGTAGATCGCCACAACCGGGTGCAACCCACCCATGGCCAACCCGGCGGCCGAGGTGACCGCGTGCTGCTCGGCGATCCCGACGTCGTACCACCGGTCTGGGAACGCCTCGGCGAACTTGTCCAGCCCGGTCGAGCGCAGCATCGCCGCGGTGATCGCCACGACGTCCTCGCGCTCGGCACCGATCGCCGCCAGCTCGGAGCCGAACACCCCGGTCCAGCTGGGCCCCTTGACCGGCGGGAGCCCGGTCTCCGGGTCGATCGGATCGGTCTGGTGCATCTGGTCGTGCTGGTTGTTGACCGCGGGCGCGTACCCGTGCCCCTTTTCGGTGACCACGTGCACGATCACCGCCCCGCCGAACGACCGCGCACTGTGGAACGCCTTCTCCAGCGCGACGAGGTCGTGCCCGTCGACCGGCCCGAGGTACTTCAGGCCGAGGTCGGAGAACATCGCCTGCGGGCTCAGCGCATCCTTCAGGCCGGCCTTCGCGGCGTGCAGCGCGGCGTAGATCGGCTTCCCGACCACCGGCGTGTGCTTGAGGATTTCGCGGCCGCCGTCGAGGAGCCGCTCGTAGCCGGGCTGCAGGCGCAGCGCCGCGAGGTGGTCGGCCAGCCCGCCGATGGTCGGCGAGTAGGACCGGCCGTTGTCGTTGATCACGATGACGACCGGGCGGTCCTTGTGCGCGGCGATGTTGTTGAGCGCCTCCCAGCACATGCCGCCGGTGAGCGCGCCGTCGCCGACGACGGCGATCGCGTGCCGCCCGCCGCCGGCCAGCTCGAACGCCTTCGCCAGGCCGTCTACATAGGACAGTCCGGACGAGGCGTGGCTGCTCTCCACCCAGTCGTGCTCACTCTCCGCACGCGAGGGGTAACCGGTGACGCCGCCGGTCTGGCGCAGCAGGTCGAACCCGGCCGCCCGGCCGGTGACGAGCTTGTGGACGTACGCCTGGTGACCGACGTCCCACACGATCGCGTCACGCGGCGAGTCGAACACGCGGTGCAGCGCCAGGGTCAGCTCGACGACACCCAGGTTCGGCCCCAGGTGACCGCCCGCCCGCCGGACCTTGTCGACGAGGAAGTCCCGGATCTCGGCGGACAGTTCGCCGAGGTCCTCGACACTCATGCGCTTCAGGTCCGCCGGTCCGCTCACGGACTCCAGCATCGTCACTCGTCTCCACCTCACTCGCTCGGTTCCGGCCAGTCTACGGAGACCCGCCAGAGCCGGGCCGCAGGCCGCGTCCGGCGTCACAACCGGAGCGCGACCGCAGGTCAGCACGTGGGGTGAACCTCGTCTCGCCGCGTCGCTGTGGCGGTCACGCCGCGTGGCCACGAGAATGGTTCGCATGGCGGATTTCTTCATCGGCGGCGAATGGGTGGACGCGGTGGACGGCGCCCGGCGGGAGATCCGCTGCCCGGCCGACGGCTCCCTGGTCGCGACGGTCGCCGAAGGCACCGCCAAGGACACCGAGGCCGCCATCGCGGCGGCGCGCCGGGCGTTCGACACCGGCCCGTGGCCCGGCACCCCCGCCCACCTGCGCGGCGACCTGCTGCTGCGCACGGCGGACCTGCTCGACCGCGACGCCGAGGCGTTCGCCCGCGCCGAGTCGCTCGACACCGGCAAGCGCCTGGTCGAGAGCCGTTACGACATGGCCGACATCGCGGCCTGCCTGCGCTACTTCGGCAAGCTCGCGGCGCAGGACGCCGGGCGCGTCGTCGACTCCGGCAACCCGGACGCGTTCAGCCGGATCGTGCACGAGCCGGTCGGCGTCTGCGGGCTGATCACGCCGTGGAACTACCCGCTGCTGCAGACCGTGTGGAAGATCGCACCGGCGCTGGCCGCGGGCAACACGTTCGTGCTCAAGCCGAGCGAGCTGACCCCGCACACCGCGATCCGGTTCCTCAAGCTGCTCACCGAGGCCGGCCTGCCGCCGGGCGCCGGCAACCTGGTGCTGGGCGCGGGCGCCGAGGCCGGCGCGCCGCTGGCGTCGCACCCGGACGTCGACCTCGTGTCGTTCACCGGCGGCCTGGCGACCGGCAAGGTGATCGCCGCGGCGGCCGCGGGCACGGTCAAGAAGGTCGCTCTGGAACTGGGCGGGAAGAACCCGAACGTGGTATTCGCCGACGCCGACTTCGAGACGGCGGTCGACTACGCGTTGACGGCGGTGTTCCTCCATTCCGGCCAGGTGTGCTCGGCGGGCGCCCGGCTGATCGTGCAGCGCGAGTGGCACGACGAGTTCGTGGACGAGCTGGTGCGCCGGGCCGAGCGCATCCGCCTGGGCGGCCCGTTCGACGCGCAGGCGGAGACCGGCCCGCTGATCTCGGCGGCCCACCGCGCGAAGGTCGAGGCGTACGTGGCGGCGGCCTTGGCGGAGGGCGCGGTGCTCCGCACGGGCGGCCGCCGCCCGGACGACCCGGCGCTGGCCGACGGCTTCTACTACTTGCCGACCATCCTCGACCAGGTGAAACAGGGTTCGTCGGCGGTCGTCGACGAGTCGTTCGGCCCGGTCCTGACGGTCGAGACGTTCACCGACGAGGACGACGCGGTCCGCATCGCCAACGACACGCACTACGGCCTGGCGGGCGCGGTGTTCACCCAGGACGCCGGCCGCGCCCAGCGGGTCGCGGGCCGCCTGCGCCACGGAACGGTGTGGATCAACGACTTCCACCCGTACCTCCCCCAGGCCGAGTGGGGCGGCTACAAGCAGTCCGGATTCGGCCGCGAGCTGGGCCCGACGGGACTTGCCGAGTACACCGAGGTCAAGCACATCTACCAGAACCTCAGGCCGGAACCGCAACGCTGGTTCTCGGGCTGAAACCGGCCTTATGCTGCGTCGACGGCGACGCAGGGGAGGCCGGAGTGGACGAACAGCGAAAGCGTCTCCGAGGCCCGCGGGCCGTGCTGGTGGGGGCGGCGGGCCTGGGCGTGCTGGCGGGGCTGACCCTCCGGACGGCCGAGTACCCGGGGATGTTGCCGCCCGGAACCCCGGACCCGGAGCTGGACCTGGGCTTGCGCCTGGTCTGCGCGGCGGCGGTGCTGATCGCGGTGACACTGGCGTACTTGACGTTCGCACGGCACCAGGACGAGCCCCTCGCCATGGCGTGCCTGCCGGGGCTGGTGGTGACGGGCGTGGTGTTGAGGCACCTGGTGGTAACGCTGCCCGGAGTGACCCGCATCCAGCCGGCGGCCCGGGTGGTGCCGGGAGCGGGGGCGTGGGTGCTGCTGGTATCGGGGGTGGCGATGACGGCGACCGGGCTCGCGGCGGCGTTTGCGGTGCGCCGGGCGGGCTGAGGTCGTCGCACGGCCGCCTCGGCTGGCTTCCCGCGCGGCGGCTCGCAGGTGCCTGGGCCGCGCGGGCCTGCGGGGCGACCGCCGCGCGCCGAGGCACGCGCGGTTGCAGAGCTCCGGGCCACCCGCGCGCGCTCGCAGGCCGCCGGGCCACGCGCGCTTGGGGAGCGCCGGGCCGCCTGCGCCCGCAGCGCACCGAGCCTGCGCGCCAGCAGCGCACCAGGCCGACCTCCCAGAGGTTCCCGGCAACGCTCGCCGCCCGGCGCACCGCCGCCGCCCACCCGCAGGCGTCAGCGAGACCCGGCACCCGCCGTGCAGACCGCCGCCGGCCCGCGGGGGTCAGCGCGACCCACCAACCGGACCGCCGCCGTCAGCCTCCTCCCAGGCTCAGCTCCAGCCGTTCACCGCCTTCCGCCCGAGGAACGCCGCCAGCCGGTCGGCCGCCGTCGCGTCCGGAGGCGCCTGGACCTCCGGCCCGAACGGCCCGCCCGGCTGCCGAGGTGCCGCTCCGAACCGCGACCGCCACTGCTCCAGCGCCCGCGATGCCAGCTCGGGCGCCAAGTCCGTCGGCCGGCCCGTCGCGTCCGCGATGTCCCAGCCGTGGGCCAGGTACTCGTTCACCCGCATGTGCACCAAAACTCCCCCGACACCTCACCGAGCGGCGTGGTCACCTGCCGGGAAAACAGCCCGGGCTCGGCCAGCACAGCCCGCGCCGAAGCCACCGAATCCGCGAACGCGGAACCCGGCGAAGCACCCAGGTAATCGCCGTCCGGTGCCGGTGGGCCCGTGCCGGCCCAGAACGCCACTTTCGCGTTGCCGTGCGCCAAGTGGTTCACCACCGCGCGCACGTCCCACTCCGCGCACGCCGTCGGGAGCGCCCACTGGTCGGCACGGACCGCGGTGACCAGGGCGGTCACCGTCGAAGCTGCGAGGTCGAACTCGTCGAGAACGGTCATGGCCACAGTGTGCCGACCACCACCGACAAAAACTCAGGACAGCAGCGCCACGCACTCGACGTGGTGGGTCATCGGGAACGCGTCGAACGCCCGCAGGTCCGTCAGCGAGTACCCGTGGCCCGCGAAGGTCGCCACATCGCGCGCCAGCGCCGCCGGGTCGCAGGCCACGTACACGATCCGGTCCGGGGCGCCCGCCACGATCGACTCCACGACCGCCTTGCCCGCTCCCTTGCGCGGCGGGTCCAGCACCACGACGTCGACCGGTTTGGCCGCCGACGCCAGCACGTGCTCCACCCGCCCGGCGCGCCACGAAACCTGCGGCAGGTCCGCGAGGTTGCGTTCGCCGTCGGCCACCGCGCGCCGGCCGGACTCGACCGCCAGCACCCGGCCCGCCGCACCGACCTGCGAGGCCAGCACCGACGCGAACAGCCCGACCCCCGCGTAGAGGTCCCAGGCCGTGCCGCCGGACGGCGCCTCCGCCCACTCCCCCACCACCGCGGCCAGCGTCGACGCCGCCGCCGGGTGGACCTGCCAGAAACCGTGCGCGTCGAGGCGCCAGTCGCGGCCCGCCGCGTGCTGGACCGCGACGCCGCCGGTCAGCTGCCGCGCCCGCACCTTCCCGCGGACCGTCGACAGCTCCCGCACGTGCAGATCGCCGTCGCCGTCGGTCGTGACCTCCAGCTCGCTGCCGGGCCGCCAGCGCCGCGCCAGGACGTCGTCGAGCTCGCCGGGGACCGCGATCGGGCAGTCGTCCAGGGCCACCACCCGGTGGCTGTGGTGGGCGCGCAGCCCGGCCCGCCCGTCGCGGCCGGCGACCAGGCGGACGCGGCTGCGCCAGTCCAGCGGCCCGCCGTCGAGGGCCTCCACGACGACGTCGCGCTCGATCCCGGCCAGCCGCTGCAGCTGTTCCGCCACCACCGAGGCCTTGAGCGAGCGCTGGTGGTCCGGCGCAGCGTGCTGCCAGTCGCACCCGCCGCAGCCGCCCGGCACGGCCAGCGGGCACGGCGGCGGCACCC